>CAYQCG010000468.1:0-2345 GCA_964415925.1 uncultured Puniceicoccaceae bacterium
CCGCCAGCAGGATGATCGGAGTTCCCAGGAAGATCATCCAGCACAGCGCATTGTTGAACGCAAAGTTCAATGCGTGGCGGTATGGCCTCAGGGAGGGCGGGGCTTCTGTCGACGCGGTCACGGTGATTACCTGTTATTCAGGGTTTCAGGGAAACGGGCTCTATGCAGGCAACTCTAAAGATCCAGCACTTGACGCCAACGTGCAATATCGGCAGCCACTTGCTTTGGACCGGGCATACCCGGCAGCTCACGTTTCGACAACGATCGCTCAATCGAGAAGACCTTTACCCAGTCCTCGGGAATGCGCCCATCCACAGCCTGGACATCGGGCCATTCAAGTTCGTTGAGCGGTAATTGCTTGTCTTCCGCCAATGCGACTAACGCTCCCACTATATGGTGGGATTCACGAAACGGCACCCCAGATTCAACCAGGTAGTCCGCCAGATCCGTTGCCAGTAATAAGGGATCGGCTGCCGCTTTCGCACATCGCTTCGCATTAAACTTCGTACCCTTCAGCGTCTCGGTCAATACCTCCAGGCATCCGGCTGTTTGCTGGTAACTGTCGAAAACCGGCGGCTTGTCCTCCTGCAGATCGCGGTTGTAGGTCAGCGGCAAACCCTTGCACAGGGTCAGTAGCGTTTGCAGGTTTCCCTGCAGGCGGGCCGTCTTTCCCCTGAGCAACTCCAGCGAATCCGGGTTTTTTTTCTGCGGCATCAGGCTGGAGCCGGTGGTGTAGGCCTCCGGTAGATCCACAAATGCAAATTCGCTGCTGTTCCAGAGGATCATATCCTCCGTAACTCTTGAAATATGGACTCCGATACAGGCGCAGACATAGGTGAAATCCGTATACAGATCGCGGTCTGCCACAGCATCCATGCTGTTCAGGGTTATCCGGGGATGCCCCGTTAAGTCGATAAATCCCAGCTTCTCGGCAGTAAAACTACGATCGATCGGCAGGGTTGTCCCGGCCAGGGCTCCGGAACCCAATGGACAAATATTGGCCCGTTCATGGACTTCAGACATACGCTTGCGATCCCGCGAGAACATTTCCGCGTAGGCCAGCAGGTGATGGGCAATCGTTACCGGCTGGGCACGCTGTAAATGAGTATATCCCGGCAGGATCACCTCCCTGTTAGTGTCAGCCAGCTCAACCAAAGCCCTCAGTAAATCTGTCAGCACAAGGTCCAGATCAGAACAGACATCCTTCAGGAACAGGCGCATGTCGGTCGCAATTTGGTCGTTACGGCTGCGTCCTGCATGCAGGCGCGCGGCTGCCGGGGTAATCTTGAGCAGCGCCTGTTCGATATTCATGTGGACGTCCTCAAAGGACTCGTCCCACTCAAAGGTATTCTCTTCAACAGAATTCCAGATCTGCTCAAGCCCTGTAATGATGGCATTCAGATCCTCTTTCGTGAGTAGCCCGACATGATGCAGCATCTCAGCATGTGCAAGGGAACACTGGATGTCGTAAGGCGCAAGAATATGATCGAATGACACCGATTCACTGAACCGTTGCATCAATTCCGAGGGACCTTCGCGGAAGCGGCCACCCCAGGTTGCCTGTGCCTGCTTCGTCATAAACGGGCAAGCATGTCACCGTTTCCATGCTCGGCAACCGAAAATCTGGAAACTTATTAACTGGCCTTGCTGAAGATGTTCCGGAGCGATGCCCCGAAGTAATCCCGGTTCATCTTGGCGATATGGTCCAGTGTGATCCCCTTAGGACAGACAGCCTGGCACTCGCCATAGTTAGTGCAGTTTCCAAATCCCTCGGCATCCATCGTTTCCACCATCGCCAGGACTCGCCTGTCTTTCTCCGGTTGCCCCTGGGGCAGATGGTTCATGTGACTGACTTTGGCAGAAGTAAACAGCATTGCGCTACCGTTCTTGCAGGCCGCCACGCAGGCGCCGCAACCGATACACTCGGCCGCATCCATCGCTTCGTCAGCTTGTTCCTTGGGAATGGGTATGGCGTTGCCATCGGGGGCCGATCCCGTCCGCACGCTGATAAAACCGCCTGACTGGATAATCGCATCAAAAGAACTGCGATCTGTAACCAAGTCACGGACAACGGGAAAAGCTCGTGCCCGCCAGGGCTCAATTGTGATCGTTTGACCTTCCTTAAAGTGCCGCATGTGCAGTTGACAGGCGGTCGTCTCCCTTTCCGGCCCATGGGGGATGCCGTTGATCGTCAATGAACACATTCCGCAGATACCTTCGCGGCAATCGTGGTCAAATGCCACTGGATCTTTGCCTTCTTCGATCAACTGCTCATTGAGTAAATCGAGCATCTCGAGGAAGGAGGAGTCCGGGGAAACATCATCCAGTGGGTAGCTTTCAAAACC
>CAYQCG010000469.1:0-2340 GCA_964415925.1 uncultured Puniceicoccaceae bacterium
TTCGATACAAGCCCAGTCGTGGAATACCAGCCCCTTCTACTTCCATATCAAAGGAGGAGTAGATGTCCCCATTGGGGGTGACTTTCATACAGGTCCTGATTTCGATGGATCAGTCCTCATCGGGGCAGGTGCAGGAACTGCGTTGGTCGATGTAGGCAGCCGGTCTTATGGAGATGTTTATAAGCCTTTCCTGACGATACATGGTGAAGCCGGATACGCGGTAACACCTGAGGTTGATGTATTCCTTGGTATAGGACATTCTTATGCGGATGCTGAGATATTACGTGTCTGTGACGTAACTGTCGGTCATGACGTGCTACCATTGAATTATGATTTTGAAAACTACAGCGACGTCCATTTCTATACAGGCGGCCGTTACCATATCGAGGTCGTCCAAGGGGTGACAGCATCATTAGCAGGTCAGATCGGATTTCGACGCGTGAGTGAAACAGATGCTACATTTTTCATTCCGGGCGTAGACTTTGTTGATCCGTTCGATTCTGCTCTGACAAATCTTCCGTTCTACGACTCCAGTAATGTGTTCACGGGTGGAGTTATGGCAGACCTCGTCTATCATTTCAGCAATGACGTACAAGTAGGCGTGGAGGCTGGTTTCCAGCGGCAAGCCGCTCCCAGTGATAATGATTCGACGCTTGATGTTCTGGGTATCGGTGTACTCAACGATACCGGAGCACTCTCGCGGTTCTCCATTGGTTTGAAAATTGGCGGGCGTTTCTAATTTATTAATTCCTTATTGAACTAGGCCGGTGTGTCCCCACGGATGCACCGGCTTTTTAATTTCCCCAGAGGCTGCTATATGTGCTATTCGTAATACATGGATTTACCTCCGGGTTTGCATATCCTTCAGGGTGTCTGGACGAATTGTTTTCTGCTGGTTGAAAAAAATGAGGCAGTGTTGATCGACACTGGCCTATTCGACAACTCCCGGCGGATCGAAAAGCTGCTCGAGGTTCATGATCTTGGATGGGAGAACCTAAAGGCGATCCTGCTGACCCACGGACATCTCGATCATGCGGCAAATGCCCACAAACTGAAGAGCCTGTCCGGTGCCCAAATACATGCCTACCGGCTCGAACAACTGCATGTTGACGGTGTTTATCCATACAAGGGGATCAATCGCCTATGTGGGTGGATGGAGGCGTTAGGGCGTTTACTTTTGCATTATAAACCGGTGGAGATCGACATCGCTTTCGAGGATGGGGATGTCCTTCACTTCTGGGGTGGCCTGAGAGTAGTGCATTTGCCAGGACACACGACGGGCCATTGTGGCTTCCACAGCCAGCAACACGATATACTCTTTTGTGGCGACCTGTTTGCAAATATGGTCAAAGCGCATCTATCGCCACCGTGGTTCACGACTGCTGCCTGGATGATCCCAAATACCTTCAAGAAGGTTAGAGAACTCAATCCCAGGGGAATTCTGCCGTGCCATACTTGGGAACAAGATCCGGAGGTGTGCAAACAGGGGTTTGAACGGGTTGGAGAGAGAATCAGCAGTCGTGATTTATAATCTTTTACAAATAAACTGTGAAAAACTGATCTAGGGGGTATGCCCTAGAGCATAGGGTCGCCATGAGGGTCAAATAGTGTTAATACCGTTTTCAGTTTTCATTGATAAAGTCGATTTCTAAGTAACCAACACTATTTGCGATGGAAGAACTACTCTTATTATTGGAGCGTGACGACCATACCAACGTGCCCGCGTTGGAGCGCCTGTATGCCGAATACGGGCATCAACAAGGATTTTGCGCCGCGATCATGGAAGCGGTGGTCAGCGGTAATGACCAGCTGGAGTGCAATGGCTCCCATCTGCTTTACATGTATGTGAAAGAGGAGCGCACGATAAAGCCGCTACCCTTGCAACTTTTGATTGATAATCTGGATAAATTACAACATTGGGCCGGGCGTATGGCGGTAGCGCGGATTATGGGGATACATCCGGACTGGTTTACCCCTGAAGTCGATGCGGTGGTGCCGGTCTTGCGGGAGTGGTGTAGTGACGGCAACGCGTATCTGCGTGCCTGGGCGATCGATGCTTTTGCACGAATGGCGGGTCAGGTAGCCGACCTGCGTCCTGCAGCCCTCGAGTGGATCGCGGAAGGCGAGGCAGACGAGAAACCTGCCGTGCAGGCCCGGATGCGTCAGCTCAGGGCCTGGGCGGAGGACAACCTGGCGGTAGCCACAGCTACGGCTGCGGGTTGAGGTAGACTTCGCTGCCTTTTTGTTTGAAGGTTTGGGCCATTTGCTGCTGACCTTCAGTGAGGGCAAAAAGACTCGGACACGAAAGACACCTACCAGAGTTCGGCGCTGCGGCGCTCA
>CAYQCG010000470.1:0-2337 GCA_964415925.1 uncultured Puniceicoccaceae bacterium
CCCTGCCTGGCAAAGTATCTACCGTCCGGTTGCTCAGGCGATCTGCAAGGATGATTTCGTCAACGGCACTACCTTGTTCGTAAAACTCGCAGAGCATCCGGTATATTACCTGATGGGAGGGTCGATAAAAGCTCTCAGCCTGCAGTTTAGCCTCGAGGCATAAAGACATTGTTTCCTGACCACCATCAAGGATACAGCAGGCTAGTAACCCTTCTTCTGCATCAAGGTTTTGCGGTGGAGTTCGATCACGAGCAGCAGGAAACCCACTGGATGTGGATCGTCGACGAACACGTCCCAGTTCAGCTGTTTTCGTATCTGGTTGAGACGGCATACTCCTCGCTGGCAATTACCTTCGGTATTTAGGCAATTTCGCCGTCACTCTTCGACGCTTCTTCGTCGATTGGGTTTTCGGAAACAACCTCCCATTCGAACTCTTCAGTAATTTCTGTATGAAGTTTTATTCGCGTTGTGTGTTTACCCAGGGATTTCACAGGGTTGTAGAGCGCAACCTGTTTCTTGTCCAAAACAATGCCCTCCTCAGCCAATCGATCGATCAGGTTCTGGGCAGTAATGGCACCAAATACTTTGCCCCCCGGCCCGGTCTTTACAGGAATTGCGATATTAACCTGCCTGATTTTTTCCGCTGTTTCTTCGGCAACAGAACGTTGTTTACGCAAACGTTCCTCACTCCGTGCCTGTAGAGCTTCCACTTGTTTACGGTTAGCGCGAGTGACCGGAATTGCCAATCCACGGGGCAGTAAGAAATTACGTGCATAACCAGACTTGACGGACACTGTTTCGCCCTCGTTTCCGAGGTCCTCAACCGGCTTTAAAAGCAATAAGTCGTTATTTGCCATGTTTCAGTATAGATTTAAAGTTTGGGAATGTTGTTACGTCAAAATGGGACGTCATCATCCAGATTTTCATTCTGTGGTTTGGAAGCAGCAGCAGAGGTTTGCCTGCGGGGTGGTGAAGATTGCTCATAGTCACTGTTACCACTCTCACCTTCACCACGGCCACCTGCAAACTGGAAATTTTCCACAACGACAACAAGCTTACTGCGCTTATCCCCGCCCTGGCTTTCCCATTCGTCCATTCTCAAGCGGCCTTCAATAAGTATACTGCGCCCTTTGGACATATATTTTGAAATGACTTCAGCTTGTTTGCCAAACGCGTCACAATCGATAAAAGTGACCTCTTCACGTTTATCGCCTTCCTTTGTTGAAAAAGTACGGTTAACGGCCAGACCCAGCTTGCATATTGTCATACCGGAAGGCGTGACCCGTGTTTCCGGATCACGTGTCAGGTTGCCCATCAGGATGACTTTATTGAAAGATCCAGCCATAACAGGATTATTTAGTCAGAACCATGATTCGCTTTATATTATTATTCAGGCGGAAAGCATCCTGTAATGCTGCGGGTAAGGTGGGTGGTCCAGAAAATGTAACCATAAGGAAGATATCACCGGTATGTTCGCGTTCGGTTACGCGGACAAAATCGATTTTGCCGAGATTATTCAATACGGTAACTTCTCCGCCTGCTTCCTTCATGCCATCTTTTATGGTATCAAACAGCGTGTCGACAGGGCTTTCATAACCGCGTGTATCAAGAATGAAGGTTGCTTAGTAGGAATTAAGCGAGGTGTGACTCATGCGTAGTGCGCTTTTGATTCAAGTGATTCATGGCGAGTTGTGGCCCCATGTCAACAATGAGACCCAACCCATCGAGATAAGTTGTTCTTTGGTTATTAACAATTTCTAGTTCTTTCCTGGAAAATTTATCCAAAACGTAGTCTGTCATGGTTTTATCCCTTTGGAGTTCAGGGGCGATACCAACACGGAAGCGAACAAATCCATTACCGAGATGCGCGATAATACTCTTAATACCGTTATGACCACCATCACCGCCTTGCAGGGAAATACGCATCTCACCTGTAGGTAATTGGTATTCATCGTGTACTACGATAAAACGATCAGCGGGTAATTTATAATATCGGGCCAGAGCTCCGAGTGCCTGACCACTGTTGTTCATGTAGGTGTTGGGCTTGACGAGCAAACACGGGCGATGTTGCAGCGTAGCCGAAGCTATTTCAGCCTGAAAACGCTTATCGGATTTCCAGGTAATGGAGCAGTCATCACCAAGTGCATCAAGGATCTGGAAACCAAGATTATGCCGCGTGCTGGCATATTCTTCACCGGGATTACCCAAACCGGCTATGATCCACAAATCTTTCACTTCTTTTCAGCTAAGGTATTAGAATCAATGGACACTGGTTACTCAGATGCTCTGGCTTCTTCTTTCTCCTTTTCGGCTTCTTCATCAGCTGCCTCAGCTTCT
>CAYQCG010000471.1:0-2336 GCA_964415925.1 uncultured Puniceicoccaceae bacterium
GATACTTCAAATTAAGAATTCAATAGGGATGATGCGCGAATCAGGGTTACAGACAATTGCTTTTAATCTCTGGCAGTCCAATGCCCCCTTAAAAGTCCTCGGGGCCAAATTGGGTCACAGAATGACAGTAATACGCCTGGAAAATGGCAAACTGGTGCTGCATTCGCCGGTTCCTTTGACAGCTGAGATCAAACAGGAGCTTAAATTATTGGGAAATGTCGGTTATGTGATTGCTCCAAGCCTTTTTCATGACCTTTGGCTGGAGCCTTATTGCATGGAATATCCAGATGCATTGTTCGCTGCGGTACCCGGTTTTGAAAAAGTGCAACCCACGCTGACGATCCGCCACACCCTGGAAAGTTCAGACAACTTCTGCACCGAGCCCGATATGGCCGTGCTGATAGTTCAAGGCATGCACAAGCTCAATGAAGCAGTCTTCCTGCGCCGCCCTTCACGAACGTTGATTGTGGCCGATCTAGTCTTTAACCTCTGTAGCCAGTGCAGCGGTTGGAATAAAGTCTTTCGCCGTCTCATTGGCGCACACAATGGCTTTGGTCCGGATTATCTGGTCAAATTCATGATAAAGGACAAAGCCGCCACCCGCGCTTCCATCGACAATATTCTGACATGGGACTTTGACCGTATCGTGGTTGGTCACGGGGATATCCTCGAAACAGGAGGAAAGGAAGCTTTAAGAGAGGCCTATAGCTTCTTGTCCTAGACCGGTTCCTTGGGCGAATAGTAACGGGTCAGCCAGCGGCTGAGACCGGTCAGTCCGGGAAAAAGCACGCGTTCCGTAATATTGGCCTGGTCCAACTTGTCCCGGATTTCCCATTTCATCTCCGAAGGAATAATAACTTTATACCAGAGTTCCGGATGTTCACTGAGCCATGCATCAAAAGTCAGTTGTGGATCTGACTGTACAGAGAAAAATGCATACTGATTTACGATGCGGTCATCAATCGATGATGGTTCAAAAAAGAGGACAAAAGGCTCTTCGCTGAGAGTGTGCAGTTCCAGAGGTGACAGCTGATGGTGTGGATCCTTGCTGTGCGCTCTCGACAGCATATCAACTGTGAAGATGTTAGCGCCCTCACGTTCCAATAAAATCCTCACAGGCTTGGGTAAACGCTGGTGGGCCTGGACATAGTCGACCATCCAAATGACACCATCCGTGTTAAACTTTTCCAGATTAGCAGTGGCGAAGTGCATTGCGACAAATGGCGAATTTGTCCAGTCCAGCAACCGGGTAGGCAAGTCATAGTGACGGGCCACGCTGAGCCAATGCCAGGGAGAGTCTCTTTCCACGACACTTCGATGGGCATATTTACGAAAATTACGAAGCAGATGACGTTCAAGGACAGTATAATTACCGCCGAGGCGCATAAGGGTAGTTTCGAGTTTATAGGAAGCATCGGAAAGGCCCCTCATTGCTACTTTGGCTCGATAACGGCCTATTTCAGCATCCCATGAATCCTTATAAAGAGCCTCAAGTAATGCATTCCAACTATCTACGCGCAGCGAACGTTCGGACATACCTGATATATGCCTGACACACTTGCTTCTAGCAAAGTAAAGTTATTCGCAAACATGTATTCCTTCAGTTGACAGATACATTTTATTTGAGCTTCATAAAGCCGGAGGCAACTACTGATGGCTATACTACACTCAATTGAACTGGCCCCTCCAGATGCAATATTGGGGCTCACTGAAGCATTCAACCAGGATTCTAACCCGGACAAAATCAATCTTGGGGTTGGAGTCTACAAGGATGCCAACGGCCAAACGCCTGTACTGGAAAGTGTGAAGGAGGCAGAAAAAATACTTATCTCTGCTGAAGAAACTAAAAACTACCTGGCCATTCCCGGTGATACCGCTTACGGCAAGAAAGTACAGGACATGCTTCTGGGTGAGAACCACCCATTACAATCTTCCGGCAGATTATTTACCGCGCACACTCCAGGAGGCACTGGAGCCTTGCGCGTGGCAGCTGATTTTATCCATAGCCAGTTGCCAAATGCTACTTTATGGATGACCAAGCCCACATGGCCCAACCATCCGCAAATTTATGATGCTGCCGGCTTGAAGACCCATTCATTAGCATGGTTTGATGCGGGGGCAAATTCGCTGGACTTTGATGCTACACTGCAGGATTTAAAATCCATCCCTCAAGGGGATATAGTCTTGCTCCATGCCTGCTGTCACAACCCAACTGGAGTTGATCCTCACCTTGAGCAATGGAAACAAATAGCCGAGGTCATCGCAGAACGCAACGTTCTGCCCATGGTTGATTTCGCGTATCAGGGTTTTGGAGACGGACTGGAGGAGGATGCAGC
>CAYQCG010000472.1:0-2335 GCA_964415925.1 uncultured Puniceicoccaceae bacterium
CGAACATTCTGGAATGGGTGGGCAATGCGATCCCTCTGTATAATGGCAGCAAGCCTCTGTTCGAGGTCGTTAATGGCGATCTGCAAGTCCGCGTCCCCAAAGACCCGGCATTATCCGGGATAACACTGGTTTTTGAAGAAAGTGCTGACCTTGGCCAAAGCGATCCCTGGACTGAAGCCACCCTGCCTATGACACAGCAAGTCGATGAAGGGCTGCTCTACAAGAACACCTACACGATCATCACTGATGCGCCCCGCCGCTTTATCCGCCTCAAAATCCTACTGGATGAACGGTTTGCTACCGGTTTAAACTGATGGGGCTGACAGGAAGTTAATTCTGGCGCTAGGAGGCGTTTAGAGGGAGAGCGCGGATAACCAGGCTGTTTTGCTTGCCCATCGGCTAGTGCGGGATGCTTGACGATAGCGACCGCTATTTTGCGTCAACTTTAATACGCAAGAATACTATTGTAATGAGTTCTGGCAGAATCGTAAAGGAGTAAAAGGAAAGGCTTGAGTTCTATCTTGTGTTGAAGATAGTGGCGAATACGCGAGTTACGTAGTCTATACTGAAATGGGAAGGCAATTCGTTGTTCATAAAAATTGGTTCCTCTAGATATTTCAAATAGGTGTTGTCATCCTGATCCGCTTCCACGACTCTTGTAATTGCTTCTTCGATGTTTTCGCCATAGTCGTTCAAATTGATAAAGCTTTTGGTATTGAATACCCGTTCTATAGAAGGATCTCCCCAGTAAATAGGAACCGTATTTGCATAGAACGCTTCTACGATTTTTTCCGTTGTGTAGCCCGGGGTTGAGGAGTTCTCAAAAGCAATTGTAAACTTATACTTGCTCATGAAGTTTATCTTATCCTGATGTCCTGATCCATGACCACCAGGTAGTTTTCTCTTCATGTTGTTCAGCACTTTTCCCGCCGAGTCCACCCGTTTATATTTACACAATTCAGTAAAAAACGCTTTTCTGAATTCGGCTCCTTCATTTGAATAAATGAAATTACAGAAGTGCTTCTTGCGATTCAATATCCGCTTGGCATTACCTGCGTTCCTAATCAGCAGATTTGGATCACTGCCGAATATGTTGAAGCGAAATACATAATTCGGTATCCGAAAATGCTTAGGGTGGTCCAACTGATCACTATGGCAAAAAGAGATTGCATAATCGCATCTGGACATATCCGGAATGACATTTTCCCCAGTAAAGAAAATTTTGACAGCAGTGGATTTTATTTCAGGCATTCTGCGGATAAATGCCCCGTCCTCAAAACAGTAAAAAATTATAAAATCCGGATCATTTGAATCAGTAATTTCAAAATGATCGTTTAAAAACCCAAAATACTTTTCGGGCTCAAAGCCATTCCAAAAATTCGCAAACCTGACGGTCACCCCAGCACGAGGCGCCCGCATACCAATAGCCTTCTTCTTTGACAGTGAATTGAATATGCTTCCAATCATATACTGATATTCATCTAAAGTAAAAAATGAACAGAGGCGCAAATCAAAATCGAGGCAGCGCGAGACAGCTTACTGATAGCAGGAAATTCAATTACAGCACTAAATGTTCTCTAGAGGGTTGCTAGAGTGGCTGGCCGGTTGGTGGCCGATATAGGAATCAAGCCGCCTGCACCAGCATCCAGATGGCCATGGCCATCATCATGATATTTTCGGTCAGGGAGATGAAGCCGAGCGGTACACTGCTATCGCCGCCCACACAGGCGCATTTGAGATCGCGCTTTTCGATGTAAACGGCCTTGAAAACTGAAATTGTCCCGATGCTGCTGGCTAACAGGACGATGGGAGCAACGACCCAAGTGAACAGTCCGGCTATCATAAGAATCCCGCCGCCCGCTTCGATGAAGGCATAGACATACGCGTAGGGCACATAGCGTTGGGCCAGCAGGTCGTATTGAACAAAGCCGGTGGCATAACTTTTTAGATTCTGTAGCTTCTGGATGCCGAGCGCACACATGCTGAAGGCTATAAACAACTCGGCTGCCCTAATCACGGAGAGGCTTCCAAGCATTGCCCAGCTAGTCGTCAATGCCATGAGCAAAGTGACCGCGAAAATAGCGATGACCGGCTGGTAGGTTTCGCCCTCTCTTGGATCAGGCCCAAGGCCAAGGTGTTCGCGGAGTTCGTCATAGCCGCCGAGGCGTTCGCCCTCAATAATTATCTGAGGCGTCTCGTCGACATCATTGTCCTCCTTGTATTGCTGGTTCGCTTCCATGCTTTCGAGGTGGTGGTCGGTCACGTCGAAGCCCTTACGCTTCAGGAGGTCGAGCGCCTTGATCGCCCATGGACACAGGTGGTCCGGCATCACCAT
>CAYQCG010000473.1:0-2332 GCA_964415925.1 uncultured Puniceicoccaceae bacterium
GGGGCGAAACGATTGTCATCCGGCTGGCGGAAAAGGGAGAAAAGTTACTCGGTCTGGACGATCAAACCTATGAATTGAGGGAATCGAATCTTGTCATTGCCGACCAGGAAAAACCTATGGCAATAGCTGGAGTTATGGGCGGTGAGGAGTCTTCCGTGACGGAAAATACAACCGATATTGTTCTCGAAGCGGCCTATTTCGATCCAATATCAGTGCGACAGACGTCCCGACGACTCGGCTTGTCAACGGACAGTTCATACCGTTTCGAACGCGGAGTGGATCCTGCCGGTGTCGATTTCGCTGCCCTGAGGGCGATCGACCTGATTCAGCAACTCGCTGGAGGTGAACTGGCTGGACCAGCTTTGGTAACCGGAGAGGCGCCCCTGACAGAGAAGGAAATACGCATCACACCGGATTATATTCGCGAGAGGATAGGTTTTGAGGTGTCGAATGATGACATTGTCAAAACCCTCGAATCCCTGGAATTGGAGGTCAAAGAGTTCGAAGAAATCACCGGCATAGAATTCGAAATAGGTATCCCGGGTTTTCGGCTTGATCTGGACAGACCGATTGACTTGGTGGAGGAGTTTTTACGCATTCATGGTACGGATAAAATTCCTGCCAGTGATGTCGTTTCCCCCGGTCTGATTGCCCAGGATGCAGCGTTGGCAACTTATGTCAGGACAGTAAGCCGCTTTTTGGCTTCACGAGGATTCAACGAGTGCGTCAACTATAGCCTGCGCAAGGAAGATGAAGTGAAGCGTTGGTTAGGCGATTCAGCTGCTGACAACCTTGCTCTTGCCAATCCTTTGGCCAGCGACCAGACGCATTTACGGATATCCGTGATTCCCGGACTGCTTGATGTATTAAAGTTGAATAAAGCCCGCCTGACACACCCGAGGAGGCTCTTTGAAGTCGGGAAAGTCTTTCATGTTCATGAGGACAAGGTCTGGGAGATGCTATATGTCGGTTTCATTTTCTCACTTGAAAAGATGGCTACTTGGAAAGAGGCTGCCGAAACCAGCTATCACGAAGTCGCGGAACTTTCCCGGCAAATAATCCGCCTGGCGGGTTTTTCCGTAGAAGAATCGGATGCACGGGCTCTGGAAAGCGTCTACCAGTGGCAGGATGATCATAGCGCGAAATTCGGAAGCTTTGAATCTGGATTTGAGGCAAGATGTGGTCTGCTCAGTCAGAGTGTATTAAAGGAGTGGGATTTAAGTGATCTTGTCCTCGCTGGTGGGATAGCAATCCGCCCTGGGGCCATTCTTCCAAGATCCGAACGCCCGGTTTTCAAGCCTTTCAGCGCCTATCCTCCGGCATTGCGCGATCTGGCACTCGTTGTCGACAAGCACACCCCTTCCGGGCAAGTCCAGCACGAGATCGAAGCATTAGCCAAAGGGGAAAAAGAAGAGGACTTCGAAATGGAAGCTATTCGTGTCTTTGATGTTTATACGGGAGAGGGCCTGCCGGATGACAAAAAATCCCTAGCTTACAGTCTGTCTTACCGGTCATCAAATCGTACACTGAAAGACGAAGAAGTGAATAAAGCATTCACCTCATTAAAGGAAAGGGTTCTGGCAAAGGGATATTCCATAAGGAGCTGATTTTAGGCAATGCCCTGTAAAAATCTGCTAATTTCAATAAAAATTGGGATGAAGCATAAACTTGGAGGTATCACGGACGATTAACGGGCTAGCCGCAGGATTAGGTTAGAACAGGGAAAACAAAATGGCAGTTTCTAATAAAGAGGAAGCTGCACACTACACGCAATCAACTGAGACTCTTGCGGAGGCCCATTCGGCACCCCATACGGATGATGGTTTGCCCAGACTTGTCTTTACAGAAGGTGAGGCAGAGAACCTTGCTTTCATTGTGGCCACTCATTTGTGCAGGGCAAAGCATGGTTTCTTGTCCGAATCTATCCTTAACCTTGAAAGTGCACGTGTCAGGGCACTGGATACTGGAAAAGAATTAAGGTCAGCGCAATGGAGACTGTATCGTCGTGAGGCTCTGAACACCTTGCGGGCACTCGAAGATTTGTATCTGGAAGATTTTTAACTGCATTAAGCCTTGCCAGCTTGCCCTGCGGCACCTACGCAAGCGGCATGGCAGAAAATTTGTCCATTGATATAGACTATGTTGCCCGTCTCGCTCGTCTGGAATTAACTGATGAGGAAAAGAGTGAATTCGCAGCTCAGCTCGGTAAGGTTCTTGAGAATTTCCAGAAACTTGCGGGGGTAGATGTCGAGGGCGTCGAGGCCTCAGCCCATGCGTTTCCAGTTTATAATGTCTGGGGCGAGGATGTGCCGGGTGAAACCTATTCTGTAGA
>CAYQCG010000474.1:0-2330 GCA_964415925.1 uncultured Puniceicoccaceae bacterium
TCCCGGCTATACTGATTCTACCCTTATAGGCCATCTAACGCATGAATTCCGTTGGGGGTGCAACCCTCAGATATGTGTCTTTTCCCCGCTGTTCGCAAAGAGAGATTTTTCCCGGTGCATCAATATGTCCGGAAACGAAATGTCCACCGAGCCGCTGTCCGACCTGCAAGCTGCGCTCGAGGTTGACCAGGTCACTGGGCTCCAAACCATCGAAGCTGGTCAAACGGACCGTTTCTCCCAGAAGATCAAACTCGATTGTTTCATCATCAAAGGCAACTACTGTCAGACAGCATCCGTTGACTGCGATGCTGTCTCCCAGCTGGATTCCTTCGGTAACCTTATTGGCTTTCAAGACAAGACGCCAGGCTTCATCTCCTTCAGTGAAACTGACGACCTTACCGGTTTCCTCAACAATTCCTGAAAACATATCCCCCATCCAAGCGTCTAAAATCGTCTATGGGAAGTCTGGAATCCTGAAGGTTGACGCCTTCGTTTCAATACGCAGCGTATAACCTTTCAACATCATGGCTACGAAGCACATTGATTACAATTTTACCGCCATTGAAGAACATTGGCAAAAACGCTGGGATGAGGAGCAGACTTTCCACGCTCCTGATGATTCGGACAATCCGAAATATTACATTCTTGCGATGTATCCCTATCCCTCAGGTGTGGGCCTCCATATAGGCCACAGTATCCAATACACAGCTCCAGATGTTTTAACACGTTACATGAGAGCCCGCGGGTATAATGCCCTACAGCCGATGGGATGGGATGCTTTCGGACTTCCTACCGAACAGACTGCGGTTGAAACAGGTATTCATCCGAGGACCGTAACTGAACGAAACGTAGCCAATTTTACCCGCCAGCTGAAAAAGCACGGATTTGCCATCGATTGGAAACGTGAGATCAATACGACAGACCCTGATTATGTACGCTGGACCCAGTGGATCTTTCTGCAGCTATTTAAACATGGCCTTGCTTATGTAGATAAACGACCTGTCTGGTGGTGTCCCAAACTGGGGACGGTATTAGCCAATGAAGAGGTGATTGAAGGGAAGTCAGAGCGCGGTAGCCACCCTGTGGAGCGACGTGCGCTGCGACAATGGGTTTTAAGAATCACAGCATATGCAGAGAAACTGCTCAACGGCCTGGAGGAGCTGGACTGGCCAGAGTCCACCTTGTCACTCCAGCGTAACTGGATTGGTAAGTCCGAAGGCGGAGAAGTCCAGTTTGCACTGGAAAACAGTGCGCAAAGCATAACTGTTTTCACAACCCGCCCGGATACGCTTTTTGGTGCGACATACATGGTATTGGCACCTGAGCATCCGCTGGTCAATGAACTGACCACTCGCGAACAAAGCGATGCTGTTTCAAAATACGTGGAAGCTGCTGCACGTAAAAGTGACCTCGACCGGACAGACCTTGCCAAAGAGAAGAGTGGCATTTTCACCGGTAGCTATGCGATCAATCCTGTGAATAACCAGAGGATCCCCATCTGGGTTGCGGATTATGTCCTGATGGGTTACGGCACAGGGGCAATTATGGCAGTCCCGGCACACGACGAACGGGATTTTGAGTTTGCTACCCAATACAATTTGGACATCCCTCGGGTCATCCAGAATCCGGAGGGCAACGACGAACTACCCTACGGTGGCCCGGGTATATTGGTGAATTCTGGTGAATATGACGGCATGCCTCATGATAAGGCTAAAAACGCCATCATTAAATCCCTTGGGAAACAGGGCAAGGGGAAGCTGGCCATCAACTACAAGTTACGTGACTGGCTCTTTTCACGACAACGTTACTGGGGCGAACCCTTCCCGATAGTCTGGGTAGATTCCAATGCTTATGAGCAAGTAAAGGCTGGAGATGGGATACTTTGTGAGTTCCTTCCCGATGAACCGGTTACATATATCGAGGACAACGAGGTATGGTATGCCCTGCCCTTGCCGGACAAACTATTGCCCCTGCAGCTGCCCGAAGTTGATGAATTTAAACCGACAGGAGAACCGGAGGGCCCACTCGCCACAGCTACAGACTGGGTTCAGATATGGCTGAACCTTGAAACAGGCGAATCAATTCCCGCCTCTCGAGAAAAGCCTGAAGGGCCATGGACTAAGGGCCGCCGAGAGACGAACACTATGCCCCAGTGGGCGGGTTCCTGCTGGTATCACTTGCGATACCTGGATCCGCACAATACAGAAAAACTGATCGATCCGGAGATCGAAAAATACTGGGTCGCGCCCGATATCTACACCGGATGTCAGGAGCATGCCGTGTTGCACCTTTTATATGCCCGGTTCATCACACGGGCGATGCGGGATTGC
>CAYQCG010000475.1:0-2319 GCA_964415925.1 uncultured Puniceicoccaceae bacterium
CAGGCTCCATTCGCCAGCTTTTTTTACCGCTCGACTTGTCCCATCCATTGAATTCACCACCCACAAAAAGGCCTTCATTATGCCATTCATATTGGGAGTATCGATCTGACCTGAGAGCAAAGGTAAGAATCCGGTCGCGCGTATAATATCCGGATAAATCTCCATAGTAAAGCGGTGGTGCTTTCTTCAGTTTATCAAGAGATATTCTGATCTCTCCCCAAAACAGCGGAGGCTGCTCCTTGCCATTGGTCCAATCACGCATCAGGTGCACCACACCACTATCCGGTGCGATCCAATGTGCATGCTGCAAATATTTGTTTTCTTTCAATTCATTACCCTTTCCCCTCTGGAACTTAGTGTCTGTTTTACTTTTAATTGCAGGCAGCTTACCTTTAATTGCGTTTGAATGAAGAAAATTCTTGTAGCACTTTCTGGCGGGGTTGATAGCTCCGTCGCGGCATGGCTCCTCAAGGAAGAAGGATTAGAGGTTGCCGGAGCTTACATGAAGAATTGGATCAACGAGGAAAACATACTCGGTGACTGCCCTTGGCAACAGGATATCGATGACGCCTCGCAGGCAGCGTCTAAAATGAAAATCGACTTTGAAGTTGTTAATTTTATGAGGGATTATCGCGAAAGAGTCGTCGATTATCTGGTGCAGGGTTATTCCAAAGGAATAACTCCCAACCCGGATTGTCTCTGTAATCGTGAAATGAAATTCGGGCTTTTTCTGGATTATGCCCTGAGCCAAGGCTTCGATGGTATCGCTACAGGTCATTATGCAAATATTCGATCAAGCGATGAGGGTACTATAGAGGTCTGGGAAGGTAAGGATAAGAACAAAGACCAGAGTTATTTTCTCGCCCAGGTAGATAAGGAACAATTTCAAAAAGCCAGATTTCCAGTCGGGAATCTTTACAAGTATGAAGTCAGGGAAATTGCCCTAGAAGCAAGTTTACCGAATGCGCGGAAGAAAGACAGTCAGGGGATATGTTTCATCGGGCAAGTGAGAATCAATGATTTTTTGGAACAGTATATTCCCGACGATCCGGGAGAGATAGTAGATTCTGAGGGAACAGTCCTTGGCCATCACCGTGGACTTCACCGTTTTACCATAGGCCAGAGAAAAGGAATTGGAATACCCTCTAATACCGATAATGAACACTATGTCGTGGTTGGTAAAGAAGCCTCAAAAAAGCAACTGATTGTCGCTTTTGAAAATCCGGAACTGGAACCTCTTTGGCAGACGCGGATGGAACTTTATAACATAAACTGGTTAATTGATACTCCCGAGGAGCCTGTTGAGTTATTGGCAAAGCCTCGATACCGTGATCCTTCTACTCCGGTCAGCCTTGATCCTCTTGGCAAGGATAAGGGTGGTGTAACCTTTCGCTATCCCCAGCGTGCACTTGCCAGTGGTCAAGTTTGTGCACTCTTTGACGGAGAGAGGTTGGTTGGAGGAGGTGTATACCTCTAATTCCTGTTCAGAACAGACAGAGCCTCATCGGCCACACGGGCAATCTCCCAATTATTGTCGTGTCGGCAGTCTTGAAGAATGTGCCGTGCTGATTGTGCGCTTGCTCCACAACTGGCTATAGCCTGCACTACTGCCAGCCTGTATTCTGTTTCGGGTTTCTGGCAAAGAGCCTTCAATACAGGCAGGCATTTGTTATTATAACCTATTTTCACGAATGCCTCAATTGCTGCTTCCCTTACAATCAAATCCTTGTCACCCAAAGCAACGGCAACATACAAAAGAGCTTCAGAAGCCGATGTTCCGAAGTAAGCCAGAACCTCAAGAATCAACAACCTTCGGTCCTGCCGCGTCTTTCGTATCAGTTTATCCAATACGAGATTGACTGAAGAGTGATAACCAAGAGACTTTAACGTTTCAGAAGCAGCCATTGCCACATCCGGATTCTTGTCTTCAATGCTTTGCGCGACCAAAGCAGATGCTGCAACTGCAGAATTGCCCTGTTGTGCCAGACTATTTAACACCATCAACCGAATTTCCCAATCCGGATGCTTCAAAACTTTTTGTAGCTCAGGAAGAACTTCAGGCCTGAAACCCATTCCGCGAAACAAGGCATCCGCTTTCTCCCTTACAGGATAATCAGGGTCCCCAATAAGGGAGACAACTATATTCACCGCAGTTACCGCCTTTATACCGTAGCAGTCTATTCTTTCAAGGAGTTTCAACCGAATAGTCCAGTCCGGATGATGTTTGAATTTTTCCATTGGTTTGAGCAGACCGTCATTGTACCCAAGGGCATCCAGTGCGCTCCAAGCCAGACTTTTCACTCTTTCATCATCGTCCGC
>CAYQCG010000476.1:0-2317 GCA_964415925.1 uncultured Puniceicoccaceae bacterium
GAGCACACTTGGTTCTTCTTTTTGTCGGCAAATGGATTGCCACATCTTTAAATAGGATTCCTCCATGCTCCGGGTCAGTTGTTGTGGGTCATGCAGGGGTGAGTTCTCAAAACGTGAGCGTAAATTCAGTCGCAACTTGGACAGGCGTTTCGGGGATGAAGCCAGTTCAGTCGCAATACGGATATAATTTTCAGTACTATCTGCAATAAGCTGATCGAGACCGAGCCTGTGGAGAAAACCCGCACTGACTCGTGATGCATGCCGCTCGCCCTTAATCGCCACGACCGGGACTCCCATATAGAGGGCTTCACAGGTAGTGGTTGTGCCATTGTAGGGAAAGGGATCCAGCGCTATATCAATATGGCTGTAGGCATTGAGGTGTGCTATATTACTGCTCAGCATTTCGCTTACGATTATCCTCCTCGGATCGATTCCTTCAGCCGCAAATCGAGATCGTATGAGTTGTCGATTCTGCTCGTAGTCCAGGCTTCGATCTTTCAATACAAGCCTGGAACCGGGTGTCCGCTGTAATATACAGGCCCACGCCTGGAGTGCTGAATCGCTAATTTTTTTTACGTTGTTGAACGAACCGAAAGTGATCATTCCGGTTTGGTGGGCAGGTGACTTTGCCACTTCCGGAAAATGATAAAACGGAACAAAGGCATGAAATCCGTTTGGCAGGCGCACGATTTTTTCACTGCTTAGCGGATCACTGACTCCGGTAGGATCAACATACTCGTCCGAGAAACGGTAGTCCATATTTCGAAGTCCTGTTGTATTCGGGTAGCCCAGCCAGGTGACCTGCACTGGAGCAGCCCGGCGGGCGAAAACCATAAGACGGTTATCCGCGGTATGCCCTCCAAGATCAACCAGGATATCTATTTCGTCTTCCCTTATCAAGGACACAGCTTCCTCGTCGGTCAGGGATCTGATTTCCCTCCAATGGTCAACGCTGTTGCGAACCTCCTTTGTATAACCTTCCTCTTTATCCTCCGGCAGATTGTTGAAGGCGTAGATTTCAAATTTGGAACGGTCATGTCTTTCTGCTACCGGTTTGAAGAAATAGCTTACTGGATGGTAGCGAAAGTCTGCAGACAAATAGCCAATCCTTAAATGTCGCCCATTCTCTGCACGTATTGTAAACTCATCAGCCGGCGGAGTGATTGGAGTCTCGAATCTGTCTGCCCATTTCCGGTGTTCCTTCGCGAGGAACTCTGCGGAGTATTCATCTGAGTAGTTCATATGGAACAGCCGGCACGACTGGTTCATCCACTGTGGCGTGCCAGTGGAGGTTCCCCGCGTCATGTAGTGCAAGCCCTGCCTGACTTGCAAGCGACTCATATACAGTTCACCCAGATGGAAATTACTAAGAGCATGGTTGGGGTGTATTTTGATTGCCCTGGTGCAGCTATCCCATGCTTCATCCAGTTTTTTGGGGTCTTTTCCGGATTTTAACTTGTTGGCTGTAAAACTAAGCCCGAGAAGCGCAGAGTAATTTTCCGGTTCCAACTCAACAGCCTTCTTGAAATATACGTATGCCTCGTTAAATCGTTTTCCCATCTGGAGCGTACGACCTAGGCCGATCAAGGCTTCCACATTCTCACTTTCCAAACTGACTATTCTTTCAAACAATGGCTGTGCTTCCCTATGCTTATTAAGTTTGAGGTAAACAAGTCCTTTGGCAATTTCCTGCTTAAATGGGTTTTCCGACCCTAATGATGCCAAGTGATAATACTGGATCGCTTCTTCGTCTCTCCCGAGGGATTCCAAAGCCATCGCCATGTATTCATGGAATCTCCAGTTACAATCCGGCTCTTCAGCGTACAGCCCGCCAATCGTCAGAGCCTCCTCAAACTTCTTCTCACACAATAGACACCTTATCAAAGAGAGCGCTATTTGGTAATCCTGAGGTGTGCAGGATAAAGCCAGGCGGTAGACTTCCGACCCGGCACGATAATCCTTGCGGGACTCATGCACCAGTCCGAGCTTAATGGAGACTTCGGAGAAATCAGCTCTGAGCATAAGCGCTCGATTGTAGGCTGAGATCGTCTCGTCAATTTGCCGGTTCTCCCAATTCAAAGTCCCTTTTAATGCGTAATACTCAGGATTACCAGGATTGAGCCTGATGGCCTGGTTAATGTGCGTAAGCGCCTCAGGCAGTTTCCTGACCCGTGACAATGCAGATGAAATCAAATAGTGTGTGTGTGCATGCTCTGGTGATTCTTCCAGAACCCTTTGGTAAAGAGAGATGGCTTCTTCGTGACTTCCCTTTTGATGAAGTTCGATGGCCTTCTGGTAGTACCGACTCATAATACGG
>CAYQCG010000477.1:0-2309 GCA_964415925.1 uncultured Puniceicoccaceae bacterium
AAGTATGCCTATTGCAGTGCAGACAGGAGCCCTTGAACCACAGTCGGACCCAATTCAAACCACCGTCCTGCAAAACCAATAAGACCCAATTATGAATCTCGATCCCAAAATACCTGAAGGGCCGCTGGCCAGTAAGTGGGACAACCACAAGTTTTCCGTAAAACTGGTCAATCCATCCAATCGCCGGCGTTACAACGTAATTGTGGTTGGCTCCGGATTAGCGGGTGCCAGTGCCGCGTCCACACTTGCCGAACAAGGCTACAATGTGAAGTGTTTCTGTTACCAGGACAGCCCGCGTCGCGCACACTCGATTGCCGCCCAGGGTGGTATCAATGCGGCAAAAAACTACCAGAATGACGGTGACTCAACGTATCGGCTTTTCTATGACACTATCAAAGGAGGCGACTTTCGCAGTCGCGAGGCCAATGTCTACCGGCTTGCGCAGGTCAGCACGGACATAATTGACCAGTGCGTGGCACTGGGTGTGCCTTTTGCCCGTGAGTATGGCGGAATCCTGGCGAACCGATCGTTTGGTGGGGCGCAGGTGAGCCGTACTTTCTATGCACGCGGACAGACCGGCCAGCAGTTACTGCTTGGGGCCTACTCGGCCTTAAGCCATCAGATTGGGCTGGGACAGGTCAAGATGTATAACCGTCACGAAATGCAGGAGCTGGTGGTAGTCGACGGACATGCGAAGGGGATTATCACACGGAACCTGGTGAACGGTGAGGTGGAAGCCTGGGCGGCCGATGCCGTACTGCTTTGTACCGGAGGTTACAGTACAGTCTTTTTCCTTTCGACCAATGCGGCCGGCTGTAATGTAACTGCGGCGTGGCGTGCTTACAAGAAGGGGGCCGGTTTCGCCAATCCCTGTTACACGCAGATTCACCCTACCTGCATTCCGCAGGAAGGGGAGCACCAGTCGAAGCTGACGTTGATGTCCGAATCGCTCCGGAATGACGGCCGTATCTGGGTTCCGAAGGATAAGGAGACAGCGGCCAAGTTGCGGAATAAGGAAATCAAGCCCAGCGAAGTGCAGGAAGACCAGCGCGACTATTTTCTCGAGCGCAAATATCCGAGCTTCGGGAACCTGGCCCCGCGCGATATTTCCAGCCGCTCCGCCAAGGAGGCATGTGATGATGGACGTGGTGTAGCGCCTACCGGATACGGAGTGTATCTGGACTTCAGTGATTCAATCAACCGACTGGGCGCGCAAACAATCAAAGAGCGATACGGTAACCTTTTCGACATGTATCAGCGCATATCGGGTGACAGTGCCTACGAAACACCGATGAAGATTTACCCGGCTCCACACTATACAATGGGCGGGTTGTGGGTTGACTATAATCTGGAAACCACCATCCCGGGTTTATTCGCACTGGGAGAATGCAACTTTTCAGACCATGGCGCCAACCGCCTGGGAGCTTCGGCATTGATGCAGGGTCTGGCCGACGGATATTTTGTGGTGCCCTACACGATGCCTCGCTACCTTGCTGAGTATGGGCTGGAAAACGCCGGTAAGGTTACAACCGACGCCCCCGAGTTTTCCGAAGCCAGTAAGAATGTGGATGATCGCCTGAAAAAGATGCTCTCCATACAGGGTAAACGAACGCCACGCAGCTTCCACATCGCCCTGGGCAAGATCATGCTGGATAAATGTGGAATGGCTCGTAACGAGGAAGGCCTCAAAGCAGCCATTTCGCAAATCCGGAATCTCCGGGAGGAATTCTGGCAGGATGTCCGCATACCTGGTGAAGGCGCTGAACTGAACATAGAGCTGGAACGCGCCGGGCGTGTGGCCGACCATCTCGAATTTGCTGAAATGATGTGTTACGACGCACTCGACCGTGATGAGTCCTGCGGTGGCCATTTCCGCGAGGAACACCAGACAGCTGAGGGTGAAGCGGTGC
The DNA here is from genome assembly GCA_964415925.1 of uncultured Puniceicoccaceae bacterium. Lineage (GTDB taxonomy): Bacteria > Verrucomicrobiota > Verrucomicrobiia > Opitutales > Oceanipulchritudinaceae > CAYQCG01. The sequence goes on from CAYQCG010000477.1 coordinate 1,911, forward strand.
GTGACGACGAAAATTTCACCCATGTATCGGTGTGGGAATTCCAGGGCGAGGGCAAGAAACCCAAAAAGAACGTAGAGGACCTGAAGTTCGAAGAAGTCGAACTGAAGGTCAGGAGTTATAAATAATCCTGTCAGATCATCTACTTATGCCAAACGCACGTCGACAGATTCGAAAATTCGTGGAAGGAATAATGAGCCATTTACCTTTCAAGGATTTTCTCGATTTCCTGCTTCCTTTTGGCTTCCAGTTATTTGGCTTCTACGAACAGTCAAGGGAATTTACCAAGCCGTATCTAAGGCGGACTAATCCGGTATTTATTTCAAAGCCTTTAATTGAAGCAAACGACTTGAATTGATACAATTATTGAAGATTTTATACGACCTGGAAAATGATACTATC
>CAYQCG010000478.1:0-2309 GCA_964415925.1 uncultured Puniceicoccaceae bacterium
GGGAAGGATACCTGGGCCATGAGGAGATTCAATCACCCTGGGAGGGCGTAAAAGCCATCCGGGTCGAAAACCCGTATTCTTCGTATCAAGTAGTCGTCATCTGGAAAACCCTTGAAAACGGACTTGTGGCTTATGGATATGCCGGAGACACAAGTGTCCAGAAAGCGATGCTGAGGGCCCTGTTTGAGCTGGATCGGATGGAAAGCAATCTTAACCGGATCCATGAGAAGCAAGGCCTGCCGACGATGAGGGATGTTGAAAAGACCGAACATATCTACGCACGGCGCATGCGTTACTTTTCGATCAGGGAAGGCCACAACCAGTTCCAGGACAGGCTTACGGAAGGAATTAACAAAGACCTGCAGTCCATAAAACCAGATATCGTATACGATGGCATTGTGGACGGCCCGTGGTTAAATTATGCAAAAGTGTGGCGTACAGCGATCAGGCCGATAAATTCTGAAATGCATGATTGGCACGCCTTAACTTTCATGTGGTAAGCTGATGAAGATGATACTCATACTTGAAGACAATGAATATGAGAGGGAACTCTACGAGGATATCCTGAACGCGGCAGGCTACGAGACCGAAGCCACAGGAGATTACGAGGAAGCTCTCGAAATCGTCGCGGATGAAGCACCTGCTTTGATCCTCAGTGACATACATCTGAGCAATAATCCGCTGAACACCGGGTATAGCTTTCTGGAGACGATCAAACGTCCGCCCTATAATTTTGACAGGCCGGTAGTGATCATCAGCGGGGTGGACAAGATGGCGAATATAGGCACGTCATTGGCTGTCCGGATGGGGATGTCATTTGGGGCGAGTGACTATATCGTAAAACCGACGGATGCGGAAACGTTATTGGAAACAGTGGACAAGTTCCTGAAGCAGCCGACAGACCAGACCTAATAATATTGATGAAAACGCTAACGACATTCCTGAACGCACGCGAGATACAAATCAGCAAGAACAAGTCGGGGAACAAGGCCGTGATTGATTTGCTGGACACGAAGGTTTTCGGCCATGCACTTTTACTGAGCACGAGCGAGAATGGGCAGGTTGTGAAAGAGAGCATGGTTCTGCTGCAGAAGAAATATCCAAAGATCCGATTCAGCCGAATTACGATACGTTCCAGGGAAACAGATAATGTAAGCGAAATAATCGCCGGTATTCTGGAGGCGCTGGTGAAACATCTAGCGGATCATCCGGAAACCAGATTCTACTTCAACCTGGCATCGGGACCCAACCGGATACGGGCCGCCCTGCTGAGTTTGCAAATGACGGACGCGATCGGGGCACAGCTTCTGGAATCGGAAGATTCGGAACTCATGTCCGCGTCGTTAATCAACATCAAACAGATTGCCCAGTATTGGAGATTTTTCGGGAGCTCACCGGAATACCAGAAACTGCTGACAACGATATCGATTGTGGCCCGCAACACGGGACCGGTATTGATTACGGGCCCGAGGGGCACGGAGAAGGAGGCGGTGGCCCATCTGATCTACTCACTTTCGAAGTCAAGCGGTGAAGGCATACGTTATCTTAACTGCGAGTTACTGCACAGCACGAACCATGATATCCATGCGTATCTGGATACGGTAACGAACTACCGGACACTGATCCTGGAGAATGTGGAGCACCTGTCGAAAAACGAACAGGAGCATGTCCTGAGCTATTTCAGTGAACTGCGAAGGGACGAGAATATTCCGTGCAAGCTGATCATCATGAGCGATCATACGCTGGAGCAGCTGATCAACAACTCATTCGTTTCACCTGGGCTTCTGCAAAGCCTGAAAGACCAGATCATCTATATACCGCCGCTGGAGCACCGAATTGAGGACATTCCGGTCATAGCGAACAATATCCTGAAGGTCCTGTGCCAGTTGCATGACAAGGAGGTGAACTTTGAGGAGGAGGCACGCAATTACCTGACCAAGCATTCCTGGCCGCAGAATTTCGAGGAACTCTACAAGACGATTGAGCGATGTGTTTTGCTGACGCATACGAACACGATCACGAAAGAAACCCTGGAACAACAGATCATGCTGCTTGGGCCACAGCATACTTTTGAGAACATTTTCACATCAAACAAGGATTTCAGTCTACCGGATTATTTGAATAAACAGCGTCAGGAATTCATCAACAAGGCGCTGGAGCATTCAAAGGGAAACCAGAGCGAGGCTGCACGGATACTGAAGATCACACCGCAGGCGGTGCATCAGTATATCAAGCAGTACAAGAGCCTCGCGCGACCGGCTGTGAAGCGGTAAACGCAGATATATATATTTGGACTGTCAAAGAACGGG
>CAYQCG010000479.1:0-2307 GCA_964415925.1 uncultured Puniceicoccaceae bacterium
CCACATGCTGCCATCGCCATGGTTCCACCATCGGGTCGTTGAGCACAGGGGTGAATGGAACCGCCCCAAGACCTTGGGAAGCGTAAAAGAACAACGAGGCCGCTAAATGAAGTGAGCAATTCCTGAGCATGATGAAAGGTGAGTATCCACTGCGCTCCTCACTGGAAAATCGATCGATAAATACAAGAAAGAGGTATTGGGTAAGCAATTAAGAACGATAACTTATGGGCTTCTTCTATCGGGTGATAACCCTGTAATTCTGAGAAGGTTGATTCATCCGACCCTCAACGCTCAAAACGTTCGCGCGCACCTGGATGGTCAGGGTCGCAGTATTTGCCCGAAGGGTTAGTTCCCACTGGGTCCTTTGTTTATTTTTTGGCTTAAGGCTGAGGATTTCCGCGCCGGTGACCCTAAAGTGTTCCGGCTGCAACTCCATTGGAACACTGCACATTACCGTGCCCTGAAACTTGCTGCCGGCCTTGACCGAGTCGGGAAATTTTATCCAGGCCGACGGCATCCAGTGCCCTTCATCTTTGGCTACTTCTTCTTCGTAGGCCTTCGTCAAAGCTGCCAGACGCTCAGGATAGGTTTCCGAGAGATTCGTGATCTCTGAGGGATCCTCGGAAATGTTGTAAAGCTCCCATTGATTTTTTTCGGAAATCAGTTTCCAATTCCCTTTTATAATGGCGCGGCGAGCCCAGGGGATTTTGTCGCCCCTTGCGAAGTAGAGAAGCCGCTCCTCTGCAGCTTCACCGTTAATTACTGGCAAAATATTCTTCCCATCTAGATTCTCAGGTAAATTGGAGACACCGACGATGTCGCAAAAGGTAGGCAGCCAGTCACAGATGTGAACGGGGGAATCAATCACTCCGTCGTTAAGTTTCTCGGGCCAATGAACGATGGTTGGCACGCGAATGCCCCCTTCGTAGACATGGGTTTTCCCGGACCGCAGGCTGCCATTACTGCTGTAGCCCTTTTTGAGCTGGGGATTCGGTTGCGGATAAGCTCCACCTTTATGCCCGCTTGTGACGCCACCATTATCCGAGGTAAACACAACGATCGTGTTATCCCGCTGGCCGGATACCTCGAGAACTTTTAAGACTTGGCCGATACCGTCGTCCAGATGATGCACAGTTGCCGCCAATAAGCGACGGCTTTCACCCGTTATCCGACGAATCTTCCCCTCTGGATCATCGAACCATTTTTTCTCCTCCGCGAGCGGGGTGTGCACAGCGGTATATGCCAGATACAGGAAAAACGGCTTATTGCGCTTTTGTTGCAGGAAATTGATCGCATCCTGCGTAATCAAATCAGTCACATGCGTGCCTTCTTCGTAGGGCTTCCCGTTTTCCGCACCAGGAATCAACACGCCGTTGCGGTGCCAAGTATCGGCATAGTCTTTTCGGCTTAAGCGGTACCGGTGGTCATAAACCCCGACGGCACCGCCCAGCACGCCATAAGAATAATCGAATCCCCAAAGGTTGGGATGCTGCCCGGGAACTGAGCCCAAATGCCATTTCCCGATCAGGGCGGTGTCGTATCCCTCGGATTGTAAGAGCGAAGCAAGAGTCGGGGTTTCGTAGGGGATCGCTTGGACGTTGTAGCCGGCAATGATCGCCTGCGGCCCAAACCGTTGAGCATAGCGCCCGGTGAGGAAGGAGACGCGTGTAGGGGTACACTGCGGAGCCACGTAATGTCGGGTCAGTTTGATCCCGTCCTCTGCGAGTTTATCCAAGTTTGGTGAATAGATCGTCGGATCGTGAAAGCCGACATCGCCCCAACCTAGATCATCGACCATGATGAAGAGAATATTCGGCCGTTCCTGCGCCCCATCGGATGCAACACTGAATGCGACGAATAGCAGTGCGCCAATCTGTTTCAGGTAAGTCATCATAGTACTTTCGCTTGTTTCAGGGTGAAAACTTTTTCGCCGTCTCCTTTCACTGCAATACCGTAGTGACCTGACTATGCAAACTGGGCCGCATTGTAAGTTAGTCTGAGCGGATTAATGATGTGATTAAGGGTTAGGTGGTATAGGGTGTCAAGGCTTGTGCGCAGCGAGGGCATAGCCCGAGTGTAGGCAATCACGAAGAAGTAACCCTTAGTGGGAAGTTGAAAATTGAAGGTCTCTCTCTACTTGACCGTTCAGAAGAGGGCCCCTGCCGTGGGTGGAGTGGGCGAATAGATTCCTTAATCAATACAGGCTCAGGCGGCCTTGCGCTGGTAGAAGTTGAGGAGGCCGCCCAGGCGTCAATTTCGGATGATTAGCTGCTGGAAATCAACGACTTCGGCGTCGTGCTCCTCGGT
>CAYQCG010000480.1:0-2298 GCA_964415925.1 uncultured Puniceicoccaceae bacterium
ACTTTTTCAGTAACTGCTCGCGTATCTTTAGGGCTTCCTCAATGTTATCATCGGGTTTAATGGTTTTATCGGTAGCTTCATTTTTGTATGTGATACTCTGGGTGTGGACAATAATAGGCACATACGCACTTGCTTCCAATACAATCATGCTTACAGACCATTCAGTCTTGATGAATGTAATCGTGGGTTTTTCATACTTCACGCCAAATCGAGTTAGGAATGCAGGATAGGCATGGACACACTCACCAAGATTTTCAATCCCTGCGTCCTTCAAGCGCTTTTGTGGTGCTGCATAGACGAGTACATTAGGATCATCCTCGTTTGCCAGAAATCCCCAATAAAGTTGTTCAATAGGAAAAGGTGAATGCGCTTCAAGATTCAGCTCAGCGAAATCATAAATTTCTTCTGCCTGAATATTTGGAGGCAGTTCAAGAGGGAGAACAAAAAAATATGTTCCATTTACAGGCAAAATAACACGATGAGGTATTCGCTCCTTGATTGAATGTCGGATTCTTTGAAGGTTTAACTTCATCTTTAAAATCTGCCTTTTGCGGATGAATATAACTCATGTCCATCCCATTCCACTTCCTTTTTCTGAAAGTTTTCCACTAATTCAAGAATTTTGAATGGATAACCGAGGGCATCAGATGAACTGTTATCCTGGTTCGGGTCTTGGTTTTCGAGTGTATTGCCTCTAGTATCAGTCCTTATGATATCTCTTTCTGACTGGTTGCTGTTGCGACCCACCCCCGCACTGGGATCTGCTCCACCTTTCCACTCCACCAGCGCATTCAACAAAAAACGTCCTTCTCCACGGGTAGCTGTAATGACTATACGCCATATATTTGAACTGATTGACATCGGAATTCCAGTTATGACGGATTGCTCTCCTGTTAGATCAGGTGGAAGTGCGGGATTTTCCAAATCGGTGAAAAGACGATCATCCTCTGTATTCGGTGTATTGTCATCTCCATAGAGGTATCTCAAGAGGCTCTCAGGGCGTATGTCCGAGTTTCTTTCGAGTATCTCGAAAATATACGGATGTGCCGAGTTTATATTAAGCTGCTCAGATTGGTTTAGACTAAAGGTGCTTCTGAAACGAGTAAGAATCTCCTTGGGAGTACCGTTCTCTTCCCAGAGGACCTCCTTCCAGCCTTCAACCAATTCAAATTCATCCCAACTCGTAATGGGTTTGTTGGGAGGATAGTAAGGTGGATTGTAAATTTCATAGTCATCTCCATCGAATCCGTTCAACCGTCTGTTATCGTCTTCATCTTGCCAATCAATCAATGCATCAGCCAGGTTTTCGGCATCTGAAGTGCGAACCTCATTTTCTGTCAGCCAGTTGCGGAGATATTCGTAATCCACAGTCGCGAGCGGTATTTTACTGGAGAAATCTTCAAACACTATATCTATCTGGATGTTATCATTCTCAAAATTCAAACCTGCCTCTGTTAACGGATCCTTCCAGCCTTGTCTGGGTCCCCATAGTTCACCATCTATTTCACCATATTCATTCATGATGGCTAAAGATATTTCCAATGCAGAGAAGGCCTTGTTCCTAAGATCGTCTCGATGGTAATTCAGGCCATGGTACTTTATTTCAGCTGTGGCTTCCTCAATAAATGCTACCAGAATACTCGAAAGAAGGATTACAAAACCCAACACAACAATAAGCAGGCTGCCACGGGTATTTCTACTATTATGAGTCCAGCTCATAACTAATATACTGGAACATCCTGTCTTGTTGAAGGTAAATGAATGTCACGGATCATTAATTCGCCCTCGTGTTCAAATGTCAGACGTAAATAATCTGGCATTTCCAGTTCAGTGGCACTAATCCTTCTCGGTTCTCTCAAGAGTTCCCAATCATCCTGCTCTTTATCAAAATAGGCATACTCGATCTGTGTGACATACTTTGATAATAAACGGTTATGGACATCGTATAGATCTTCCACTTCTTCCATCTCTGAATGCCAAAGCAAGTATAGCCCTTCTCTCTGGTCATAATATAGGTAACATGTATGATGAGCTAGTTTCTGATCGTCGAATTGTATAAAGGGCGGTATCGAAGGGAGCTTGAAGCTGATTAGAGGCTCATCAAGTCGACTATATCCGGGTGGCTTATTCCATGTCAGCGTAGTGATGATATTGATTTCTGATTTTATAGATCCAGAACTTCTGTCGGTATTATTTTCTCCTGGGTTATTATTGGGAGACTCAACCCCGACGTTCTCTAGACTCATTAAACTACTCGATTCTGTGCTGTTATTGGCCTCTTGATTGCGTCTCGTACGT
>CAYQCG010000481.1:0-2295 GCA_964415925.1 uncultured Puniceicoccaceae bacterium
GTTCATTGATGACAAGATTAGGGATGGCACACACATCATCAAGCTCATCCACGTTAATGGTTGGATGAATGATCCCATCCTCAAAGGCAGGTAAATTTCCCGCCAGTTCAAGAGAGCCAGCTGCACCCATGCAATGGCCAATATAGCTTTTAGTATTATTGACATAGGTCTTGCTGGATTCACTAAAAACATTTTTCACCGCAATACACTCCTGAATATCACCCTGAGGGGTGGATGTCGCATGAGTATTTACAATATCGATATCCGCAGCCTCCAGACCAGCCCTGTCCAAAGCGATGCGAATGCACTGGGCCTGACGTTCCGAATTGGGAAGCACAGCGTCCGTTGCATCTGAATTAATTGCGTAACCAACAAGTTCACCGTAAATCCTGGCATTTCGTTTCCGGGCATCCTCCAATCGCTCCAGAGTATATAGACAACCACCTTCAGATACAACAATTCCATTGCGTCCCTTGTCGAACGGCCGACTGGTCTTGTTGACCTCTTCATGGGAGCCCAAAGCACCCTGGCTTTTAAAACCGGCAAATATCCCGAAACTGCGAACTGCTTCGCTGACACCGCCTGCCAGAGCAAAATCCACATCACGCAACTGAAGCATTTGCGTCGCCTGAATCAGCCCCGCATTACCTGCTGCACAAGCTGCACCGATGGTGTAGTGTGGGCCGGTAATCCCCATGTTCAGGGTTACTTCACCGGCCGGATTATTAGCTATTGTTCTAGGATTGTGATGATGACTCCAATAGCGGACATCGTAATTGAACTGGGAAATATTATAGACCTCATTCTCGGTTTCGACAGTACCATGCTCGGTTATTCCGACAAATACTCCAACCCGTGCTTTCTCAACTGATTCCCAGTCAATTCTGGAATCATCCACCGCTTGCCGGGCACAATAAACCGCTATAGACCCAGCTCGTGTTCCGTTACGTAATTCACGACGGCCCTGATATTTGCGCTCATCAAAATGACATACTCCGGCGGGAACCTTGCCGATATAGCGCAAATCGATCTCCTCAATATGATTCTGCTTCTCAAGAAGATTTCTTCGGTATTCAGACAAGGTATTACCGTTGGGGGCAGTCAGGCCCACCCCGGTTATAACGATGCGGGGACGCTCCATATCCAAAGCAACAAAGTTGCTTCTTGCCTCCTCTGTCAACGGCGAAGCGAGATTACCTGTGGCTCCATTTTTCGCTAGTCACTTTTCTGAAGTTTGGCATGTTGGGGTTCATGAATGTACTCGTTATAGGTGGTGCAGGTTACATTGGCAGTCACTGTGTCCGGCAAATTATGGCCACCGAACACCGTCCGGTGGTTTTAGACAGCATGGTCTATGGCCATAGGCAGGCCTTAACACCGGATGTCCAATTTTATGAGGGCAGCCTGGGCGATGAGGCACTTTTAGGAAATATCCTGAAGGAAGAATCGATCGACCTTGTTATGCACTTTGCTGCCTATTGTTATGTGGGAGAGAGCGTACAGGAACCCTTAAAATATTATGAGAATAACCTAGCCGCCCCCATACGGATGCTAAAGGTGATGAAAGAGTCGGGGGTCAGCAAATTCGTCTTCTCTTCAACTTGTGCAACCTATGGAATCCCCGAGAAAATGCCCATGAGCGAGGATATACCTCAATCCCCGATCAATCCCTACGGGCAAACCAAACTGGATTTCGAGAACTGCCTGAAATCTTGTGCCAAGGCGTATGGGCTTTCCTTCGCTGCATTCCGTTATTTCAATGCTGCAGGTGCCGCTGAAGACGGCAGTATAGGAGAGGACCACAATCCCGAGACCCACCTCATACCGCTGGCCTTTTGGGCAGCTATGGGCCTGCGTGATAAGTTGACCGTATTTGGTAATGACTACCCCACCCCCGATGGCACATGTCTAAGGGATTACGTCCATGTGGATGATTTAAGCCGTGCCCATATTGCCTCTTTCAATAAACTTGAATCACCCGGTACCCAGCTCTTCTATAACCTGGGGACAGGAACACCTGCCAGTGTCCTTGAAGTTATAGAATCCGTAGAAGAAGTCAGTGGACTGAAAGTTCCCTATGTGATGGGTGAACGACGTCCGGGCGATCCACCAGCGCTTTATGCAGATTCCTCCAAGGCCAAGAATGAGTTAAACTGGGAGATCAAGTATCCTACAGTTAAAGGTATTACGGAAACTGCCTGGAAATGGCATAAGAATCACCCAAATGGCTACGGAGACTAGGGTAGTTTTACCAATGACGTGTGTGCTTCCTGTATTATAGCATTAACCCGCCTG
>CAYQCG010000482.1:0-2291 GCA_964415925.1 uncultured Puniceicoccaceae bacterium
ATTGACCACTTGCTTAACTTGGCCGGCAGAAAAGATGACTTGGGCTTATCTGCACTCAGGAATATTGCGAATTATTCTCAATTGTCAGCCGATGAATTATCTGAAGTCTCTGTCTTCCTCGCTTCTCATCCTCTTAAAGAGCGTAGCGACGAATTATTACGGTATGAAGTCTTGTTACGCATACCGGGATATTCAAGAGAGGAAGTGGTCGATTCTGCGATCGAGGAATTTAATCTGGAACTGGAAAGTGATTTGCTGGAGCTCGGACGATGGCTGAATCAAAATGGCCTCTATGAGTTCACGACGAAAATTATGGACCAAACAGATGCTTCCAGTCGAAAAGACTTGTTCCTGATTTATATGGACGCGCTCGCATTTCAAGGGCAATGGGAGTTGATCGACAATCTTTTATCCAGACCAAGAGTCCCTCTCGAAGAGTTCGCACGTCATCTCTTTATGATGCGTGTTTACTTGCAGGACAACGAAAGCCGCAAGGCACAACTTGCCTGGGATAAGGCACTTTTATCGGCTTCCGTAAATTCTGATCAGCTCTGGTATTTAGCACGCTATGCGCAGAGATTGGGCTTGAGCAGCTATACAAAAATGGCACTGAAGAAATTGGTCCTATTGCCTGCTACCAAGCGTAAAGCCTATGAGACATGGCTAATGCTGGAACGTAATCAGGGGAATACTCAAGCTCTGTTAATGATTTATGAGGAAATGCTAAGAGAATATCCGGCAGACAACACAATTCTAAATGATACAATTTATCTCGGATTGATACTGGAGAATGACCTCGACAGTAAGTTGGCAGAGGCAATCAAACTTGTTGAGGAAAATCCGCTCTATTTGGAACACAGGATTGTCCTTTCCCTTGCCCTCCTTAAGAATAATCAAGTCGACCGTGCGCTCGAGATCCTGCGTCCACTTAAAGTGGATTGGTCTGCAATTGAAAGTCGCTGGCAGGTTGTATTTGCCAGAATACTGCAAGTAAACGGTTACAGCAGACAAGCTGCGGAATATGCCGCCAGCATTGATAAAACAGGTCTACTCCCCGAGGAAATGGAAATGCTGAACCGGATCCTGACAAGTTAGTTGCTGACACTTTGGATACGTGGTGGCGGTGGAGGCGCCGTTTGTAAAGAAGGAGGACCACCCGTTATGTCTGTTGGTTGGAAGAATTCAAAACGTGGTAGATACGCCAAACGTGCCTGTGCTGGAGGGACTCGTCCCAGAAGGGCAATCTCATATATTTTTAATCCTGTATCTCCGGGAATCTCCGGTCTCCATTCTACTATCGCATAGCGTGATATCAGTTGACCTAAATCCAGCACGTATCGGTCTATTCCTTTGTAAATGAACTCACTGACTACTGGATTCATGTTCTCTAGCATTGATTTGGAAAAGGTAATTTCGGCATCCGGGGCTGTTGCTTCACTTAGAAAGTCGGGTAATTGATTGAACCTGTAGACGCGTAATTCTCCCGTTCCTGCTTCCATGACCATTGAAAACTTCTCAGTCCGTGCATTCACTCCTAAATCGATGACGATGATTTCAGAGTGACTTTTATTTTGAAAACTTATTGCTGTTTCGAGATTGTCATCAATTATCTCGTAAGCTTGTCCGCTGGCACGATTGCTCATGTAAAGAATTCGTGCACCGCTATGCAGAGAAGCAAAATTATACTCAACCCAGGCTTCTTCCTCGGAGTTGACTGTATTTTCATAGTCAATCGCACTAAAAGTCGTTTGCGCAAGAGTTGCACTGCCTTGTAATCGAAAACCACTAATTTTGCCCGGTGATTGGGTATTGAACACTACCCTCAGATAACGCAATTCGGTAATAGGAAACCTCAATGTTACTTGCTGGTTATTTTCAAAAACAGCCTCCTCAAACACGGTATTCCACTCGGCTTCATTTCCCGTAAAGGTGAGTGACCCTTCGACGGTTAATTTTCCTTCTGCCGATAGACTTTGAAAATGAAATTGGTCGACTCTGAAAAACTCTCCCAAATCCAGGATGTATATATTTTCTCCACTTGGTAACAGGTGTGTTTTGGCAGGGTCATCACCAAGAAGGTTTCTACCGATTTCTTCTGGGCTGTTTTGTAACACTGGTGTCAGGTTGCCGGATTCGTTTTTTCGGAACAGGGAAGTTCCCATATGCCAGCGTGCAATATTCTTGGGTAAGATACCTGTATTCGTATCCTGCTCTTCAACCGCGGGGAAAAGAGTTATCACATCCTCGTTACCGGTTTGTGCTTCCACCAATCCATGGTATCCCATGATTGA
>CAYQCG010000483.1:0-2289 GCA_964415925.1 uncultured Puniceicoccaceae bacterium
CCGTATTGGAACAGTAAAGCGACCAGATGAGGATCACCTTTCTCAGCGAATGCCTTAATTCGTTCGTCTGTTGGTATCCGCGCGGCCTCTTCTCCGCCCAGATCCAGTTTGACCCTCTCGAATAACCCACGGTAATCTGAGAGATGAGCGTTTCGTAGTGTATCGTAGGTTTTTCTCCCTATTGCGGAGAGGACGGCATCATTCATCTGCCTAGGATAAGCCGATACATCGCGAAAGTTTACATGATTGGTGGCCCCGGTTAAAATCAGGACTGCAGAGTCGGCTTCTGTTACCTGGATTTGGTCATATGTTGAGCTGAGTTTTCCACCATCAGTTAGCGCTTGCAGCCGTGCTTCGAATCGAATCGCCCCATTCGCTACACGACCTGACAAGGAGAGTTGATCCTTGCCCACCATTGAGCGGGTGAATTCCTCATGCGCGCTTTCCAAAGTAGAAATAAATGATACCTGACCCGGCTTATCAGCTGATATCCGCAGGACAATCACATGGTCGGGATGACTGACAAATGCCTCACGTGTGTAGCGAACACCATCTATCGTGTAGGAGACATTTACAGTCGCAGTCTGTAAATCCAGGGACCGGCGGTAATTTTCTACTTTCGCGGGATCAACATCTGGAAATTTCAGGTGGAGGTCACCAAAGGCCTGGTAAGCCATCTGATGTAGGGGAACACTCATGAATTTTTCCATGGCCAGTGCTTGCGCTTCTTTCAGTTTTCACTCAAACAGTTGCTGTCGTATGGTGGGTAGGAGATTGTTAGCCTCCGGTTGTTGGTATTCGTGCGGCTTTCCCTGCCAGACGGTATCTTCGTTAAACTGTATGCGCTCTTCGGAGATGCCCCCGAATACCATGGCACCCAGTCGTCCGTTACCGATTGGCAAGGCGGCTTCCCAGAACCCGGCAGGCTCATCATACCAAAGACTGAGGTCGTTTATATCGGTTTCTTCACCTGAATATACCAGCGGTAGTATGGAGCTGAATAGACACAGAGTTAGGGCAAGTGAAATTTTCATTATTGGGCTCTGTTTATTACTAAACGGGTAACGCATACTCTTTGAGAATGCTCTAGTGAGATAGTGGGCATTGTAAACGAAAATGTCTCAATTGCGCTTTTTCCAGCTCTGCATACGGGTCCGGATTGGAATTTACTTCCCATTAGTTGGATTCAGGCCCTATTCAAAATTTCTATATACTGCCGCTCAAGATGGCTCCATGTTATGTGATATCCGTACATTGCCTTGTTTCACTCATCACATGCCACGCTGACATCAGTCCTGTATCTTCATTTCCAATTTTGCCTGCAGGTTTCATGGCACGGACAGTAGGTTACGATATCCCTGAACGAAAGAGCAGGGAGATTAGATTTGGAATATCCTTCGCGTAGACTTTTATTTCCGGGCAGTCAGGGTATCCGTATGGCTGCTGGATAATTTTCTTAGATAAATATCTTTGAAACGAATCTTCAGTTCATTTTTAGCGTGTAACTGCAGGGCAATATGGCCATTGAGCCCGACATCATATTTTTGATGCGCAGCATTATCGAGTAAGCCCACAAAGTCCCTGTCCGTGACTACATTTCCATTAACGACGGTTTTTATCTTTGTGCCCTTGCATATGATGTGCATGTCATTCCAACCATCCCCTTCATCCGCATACTTAAAGATTACTTGGTCGGATAAATTGTCTTCTCTGCTTACTTCCTTCCCTGGTCGGCCCGAGTGTATCCATCCACGGCTCCCAATTGTTTCATCGTAGAGTAAACCAGTCCGCCAGGGTCCATTCGGATGAAGATCCACCTGCGGTCCGTTCAGCCACCCTCCATTTCTGGCGTCCGCTGACATATCGTATCTACTGCGGATTTGCACGCCGCTGTTGCCTTTGCTATCCCGGAAAGCCTGGAACTTCAGCTTGAGCTCGAAATCGGAGTATTCGTCATCCGTGCACAACCATACATAGTCATGGTCCTTATCTCCCATTGAGTTACACTCAATGATGCCTTCAACCACTCTCCAGTAGCTTTTCGATTTATCCTTACTAACACAGGCTATATGCCATCCTTTTAGTGAGATTCCATCAAATAGCGGTATCCATTCATCTGAACCGTCCTCACTGGATTCTACCAGACTTTCTGATGATTCCTGACGTATTACAAAGTACGGCATACCTGACAGGTCCTGATTGAGCCCGGGATAAATGGCTTTACCGGCTTCACCCAGGTCGATTACAAAATAATAGGCCAGGGGATACCGGGTATCCGTATAGTCTGCC
>CAYQCG010000484.1:0-2274 GCA_964415925.1 uncultured Puniceicoccaceae bacterium
GATTCCGGCTTGTTCAATCGCTTGATTTGCGGCCTTGAGTGCAAGGTCCGAGGTATATTCACCGCGGGCGATACGTCTTTCACGAATACCTGTGCGAGACCGTATCCATTCGTCCGAGGTATCCACCATGCGGGCTAAGTCGTCATTTGTCAGTATCGAGGGTGGTGCATAAGAACCGACGCCCCGAATAATTACCGACGGCAAAAGGCCGTTCTTCATTCGAAACTCAATATATTGGTTAAAGACAAAAGATTCATGAAAATGTCTGGCTGTATGCTGTCAAGGACTCTTCAAAACCAATAAATGAGGGAGAATAAAAAGAATGCCCCGCAGTCGCGGGGCATTTCTTCTGGTTTTTTTCAGAAAAACTATTGCGCCTGTAAATTTTCCCGTGAGATCCCCATGGCTTTGAGAGTGATTCTTTGTTTAACCTTTTCCTTCATCTCACTGGCGCGAATATGGGCAAGCACACTCTGTTGATCGTTCAAGTATACGTTAATATCCTCGAACGTCTGTGCATGCAGTACCCGCATCTGCTCCCTAAGAGCCCGCCGTTCGTCAGGCGAGGATGTAGTATGAATCTCATTTAGCAAGAGCCTGCGCAAGACATGATGTTCTTCCAGGATCGGCTGGATTTGCGTTAACTGCTCTGCGCTCAAGTCCAATTCCACCTGCATCATACTCAAAGCTTCGTCAACCGAAGGAGGACGATGAAACTGGTTCTGCGCCGGAGGCGAAGCAGAGGGAATCAATTCATCGCCGGCTTGCGTAGCGGACAACGAAGTTGTGATAGAAAGAGCAGCGACTGTGAACAAGAGACCGGTGCTCTGAATGATAAGATTAAGTATTTTCTGGATATGATATGTATTCATGGGTTTGCCTTTTTGAAAACATAAACCCTGAATTGGCCTTCCAGTTGCAAAAAAAAAGTCTGTCCTATGAACTTAACTTTTCAGCGGTTCAAACCTGGGCCATTTTAGGCTTGAGGATGGCGTTAGCAGCCTGGATGTCCTCAAGAGCATGCGCGTTCATATCATAGGAGACAAATCGACAAGCGATGCGGATAGCGGCGGCAACTGCCTTCCGGTTGGAGGATCCATGCGACTTCAAGACCGTGCCCTGCAAGCCCAGCAGTGGAGCGCCTCCAAACTGATCGGGGGATATCTTGTCCCTGACTTTTCGAAGTGTGCTTCTTGCCATTAGGAGACCGATTATGGCGAGTGGATTTTTTCTACACTCAGTTACTGCGTAATCCTTGATGTAATGGAAAAGGGACTCCGAAGTCTTGAGAAGCAGGTTTCCTGAAAAGCCATCACAAACGACGACATCGACGGTGTCATCGAAGATCTGGAAACCTTCAATCGGTCCTTTGTAATTTATTAAATCTCCGAGTGATTTGAGTTTCTCGTGGGTTTCCTGAATACGCTCGTTTCCTTTGCCTTCTTCTGTGCCGTTAGAGAGTAAGCCTATCCTTGGTCTAGGACGCTTGAGGAGGATCCTGCAATAATGACTGCCGAGAATGGCATTCTGGACAAGATGGTCTGGTTTAGCTTCCGGATTCGCGCCGACATCGAGCATGACAAAAGGCTGTTTTCGTCCGGGCCAAACAGAGCCTAATGCAGGTCTTTCGACACCGGGCAAGGTTCTCAAGCGGAGGGTGCCACAGGCAACGAGGCTTCCGGTGTTACCGCAACTGACGGCGGCTTTACTTTTACCAGCCTTAACTTGCTCGATTGCCCTAACCAGACTTGCATCCTTTTTCCGCTTAAGGCTTTGGACGGCCTTTTCATCCATACCAATCACCTCTGAAGCGTGGACAATCTGGATGCGTTCGTCCTGATCCAGATTTACCGACTTTAACTCTTTCTTGAGGAGATCCTCGTTTCCGACGAGACGGACCTGGCCGAGATTTTTAGCTTCCTTGAGGGCGATCGCAACACCGGCAATAATCTCCGAGGGGCCCTTGTCACTCCCCATGGCATCGACGGCAATGGATTGAGGCCCGGGGTCATCCATATGACCAGCCCAGCTTTGAGGATGACCCTGACTCTCAGTTGTCAAAGCTAGAAAATGACGTTATACGTTAACATCCAGGATCTGACGACCCCGATACATACCATTGGCAGGATTGACTCTGTGGGGGCGGAAAAGGGTACCATCTGTCGGATCCTTGGCCAGTTGAGGAGTCTCAAAGCGATTGGCACCGCGGCGTTTATTACTGCGGGCTTTAGATTGTTTGCGTTTAGGTTGTGCCATGATGAATACCTTGCAAGT
>CAYQCG010000485.1:0-2273 GCA_964415925.1 uncultured Puniceicoccaceae bacterium
CTCTGCTGCCGGATTCTCTATTTTTAACTGGTTGCGCTTTTCAGGGAGGAGGTCAGTGTGACAAAAGATATGAGATTCGCTTATGAAGAAGCCGTCAGGAATCTGCCTGAAGACAACAACCTCAGCAGACTTTTCCTGGATCGCTGGTTTCAACATCTGGACGGGGGGAGAAAAGAAAGAACGATATGTGATCTTGCCCTGGTACAGGCTATGATTTTTCCTGAATGGGCAGAAACAAGTACCGTTACGACTTCAAAAGATAATGGGGCACGTAAGATTCATTACTTCTCTTCTATTGATGCGATAAAAATGAAAGAAGAGTTTTTCAGAGCAATGAATGACTTCATGGAAGAGAGATAATACCGCTGGTCGCACTTATTAAACCAAGGCCAAAGTACTTCTGATTCTCCTAGTCGCGGACCCCGTTCCACTGAAACCTCAAGCACCGAAAGGCTCAATCGGAAAGGTCGCGCCTTTTTTCTGATGCCTTCTTTTCCACAAAAAGATCTTTTGGTGCAACCCTGGCGCAGGATTCCCGTCATTCCAAGAAAATCAACCTCCTTCATGAAGCCAGTAGTTCTTTTACCCCTGTTTTTTCTTTTGTGTTGTGTGTCCTGGTCTGGCCATCTGATGGCCCATAACGGGGCCATTGCCTATATCTATCCGGTCTCCGGTATCACCATCGATGGAAACCTGGAGGACTGGCCCACCGACATACAGGTTCATGCTTTGCAGAACATCTACTATGGGGCCGGCATTCAGGGGCCGGAAGACGGGAAGGCCTTTTGGCGGGCCGCCTACAATCCGCAGTCGGGGTATTTGTACGTCGCCGCGACCATGACAGACAACGACTATGTGAAAACCCCGGATAATGAACATTACTCTACCCATGATTTTCAGGTAATTTACCTTGACCCCATTCACAGTCAAGAAGGAGCCGGTGTCATAGCCTACGAGGTGGACGAAGATCATCGGAAAGTGGTAGAGCAGGATAAGCTTACCCACTTTCCACAGGTTAAAATGGCCAGCTTTGATCAAGTGGAGTTAGCCATCGTCAGAAAGGACAAGGTAGTAACCTACGAATGGAAGATTCAAATACCCGGGCCCATGCAACACGGCCGGGTAATCGGTTTTGATTATTCTGTATTCGATAAGGACACGGACGAGGGGCATGTGATGCTCACCTGGGGCACCTCGCCCGGCAGAAAATTTATCCATTCCGACATGATTGGCGATCTGGTACTCATGGAAAGGGGTAAAGAGGTCAACCCGGTCAGCGGGACCCTACAATGGGGAGGGGAGGCCGGAAAGAATTGGCCCAGCACCATCCGGTTCAGTCAATCCGGGAATGCCGATGTGTTCTACCATACACGAATTGATTCATTGGGCAAGTATAGCTTAAAATTGCCCGAAGGGGAGTATGAAGTCAGTATACCTCCCCGTTGGCAAATGCACAATTGGAATGACATTGAGCTGGTGCGTGCTTCGAGTAAATTACCCACCGTTTCTGTTTCGGCGGAACAGGCCACAGCCGTGGACCCCATCGAAGTCCGCCGGATTCCCAAGCCCGATCTGATTCCGGAGCAAGGGGTATTGTTTACCCCATTCAGTTCGACTAACGCCCAGCAGGTAGATACCTTCGTAGAAGCTTATCGGGCGTATTACAACATTCCCGCCGTTTCTTTGGCGCTCATCCAGAATGGCGAGCTGGTTTATCACAAGAGTTACGGCGTAGAAAATACGACTACCCGGCAACCGCTCCGGGAAGAAGCCGTTTTTGAAGCGGCCTCCATCACCAAGCTGGTATTCGCCTATCTGATGAATCGCCTGGTGCAACGCGGTGAATTCGACCTGGACAAACCCCTGCATGAGACTTTACCCTTTCCGGAGTTGGAGGAAAAGTATCCGGATTACAAACTTATGACGGGCAGGCATGTATTGACGCATGTCAGCGGTCTGCCCAACTGGGGCACCGAATTGAAAAACAAACCGGGAACCGTCCTGGGATACTCCGGAGAAGGCTTCGAATACCTGAAGAAAGTGCTGGCGGGGACGGTCTCTGATGAATTGCCCCGGATCATCCAGACTCATCTGGAAAAAGAGATTTTGGATCCCCTGGGTATGGTCAACACCTATTTCATGTGCAATGACAAGCTCCCCGATCTCAAGGTGGCTGGCCATTACGACGGTATTCCCAATTTGTACGATTGTCCGGATTGGCCGGGCATGGCGTTCAGCATGGAGCCGGGGTTGTACGTGCCAGGGCTGGGCGG
>CAYQCG010000486.1:0-2257 GCA_964415925.1 uncultured Puniceicoccaceae bacterium
CAGAATTATGGAAAACAGACTGAAACGATGAATAGAAGATTGCATGACAATAAAATATAGTTGCATCACCTGCCTTTTGGCAAGCACGAGCAGTTCATGAATGTCCATAATGAGCGAGCATGGCATCAGCCTGCCGCAAATGGTCCGCCAGAATCCTCACCATAGCCTGGAGCAGACCGTTTGTCACTTTTGGTGCTATTTCAGTCAGTTGAAGAAAGGCTGCTCGTTCAAGACGCAGCACCCGGGTTGTTTCCAATGCGATAACACTGGCTGCACGTGGAGAAGCATCCAGAATCTCCAGCTCGCCTATCAAACGGCCCGGACCCAGAGTCGCAAGCAGCAGTTCTCCTGCGCCCTCCGTTTGTTTTTTGATAGCAACTCTACCTTTGAGTATATAGTCCAAGCAATCACCCGGCCCCTCTTCCCTGTATAAAAAACTGTCTTGGGGGAAGTTTTCCAGTGACATGGCACGGGCAAGGGTTCTCAGATCGGCCGGCCCCAAGTCCTCCGCCAATGGACTATCAATCAAGGCATCAAGAACTTGAGAATCAGGCTCCATTACATGTCTAGCTCGAGGTGCTTACACTGAACTCTGCCTTACCGGCAGTCCAAATGTCATAAGCGAAACTTTCACCGGAATCACTGGGTAATATCTTACAGGGTGCACCTACGGCTTCAAGCATCGCGAGACCACCGGCTATATCCCACAAACGAATAGTCTCTTCATAATAGACATCAAGTCGCCCGCAAGCGACCCAGTCCAATGTGATAGCTGCACTGCCGAGCATGCGGACTTTCTTATAGCATTGTATCTTCCTGATATATTCGTTCAGGTTTTCGTCCGAATAATCCATGTAACCGGGAAACCCAGATTCCAGGCATGCCTGGGATTTATCCCGAGCCCATTCAGGCTTAAAGGCTTCACTATTAATCAGGAGTTCGCCGTCTGCGCAGGCACTAAAAAGCTCATTGTTGTTAAAATCATAAATTGCTCCGAGGAGACCTTTTTTTCCTTGTAGCAGTCCTATGCTCACACAACAAATCGGGATATTGCGCAGGTAGTTGAAGGTTCCATCTAGCGGATCGACACACCAGTAAAGCTGATCACTGTCGGGTAAGCCTTCATCCCCACCACCCTCTTCACCAACGATCGGCAGTCCGGTAGCTTTACCCAGTTCATCCCGGATCAGCTTTTCCGACTCGATGTCGGCCTGTAGCTTCACATCACGGTCATTTTGCATATTAACCTTCCGCAATCTTCCCCCTGCAGAAAGTAATAAATCTCCAGCCTTACGGGCTGTATTTTCTATCAATGGCAACCAATCCGACCAATTTTTCGACATGGTGCCGCTTGTGACAGAAAGCTGGCCTGATGACCAGATGTTTTTAGTTAAGATCGACCGTCTCGGAGTTCCTCAGTTCGCGGCGTAAATGGTTGAATGCCTGATTTCTCAACTGGCAGATACGGGCTTCGGTAACCCCGAACAGTTTGGCTACTTCAGTCAGGCGGATATTCTCAAAGTATAGCAGTGCGAGTAACTTTTTCTGGCGTTCGGGCAAGACTTTGAAGGCAAGGTGCAATGCTTCCGACTTCTCTTCACGCTCAATTGCGTAAGCTGCAGTAGTTAGAGTATCATCGGCGATAGCTTCATGCAGCCCACAGGAGGTATTATCAGTGTCATTTACCATTTCCGCATCAAGTGAAATGAACTTTGCAGATTTGATACTTCGGATAAGACGTCGATATTGCTTCGGCTTCATACCCAAACGCTCACGCATTTCAGAATCAGACGGTGCCCGGCCAAGTTTCTGGGTCATTTCCTCGTGCGCTGTGTCCCATACGCGCGCTTTGGCACGGGCAGTACGTGGCAAGGGATCCTGACGCCGCAACTCGTCCAAAATGGCTCCGCGTATCCTTAAAGTAGCATAAGCCTCAAAGAAGCGTCCTTCTTCCGGACTGTAATTGCGCTGTGCTTCCAGAAGTCCCATCGACCCGATGCTCATGAGGTCGCAAAGTTCGATATGTGGCGGCAAGGTTCGGTGAATACTAAGGACAATCTTCCTCACAAGCGGCATGTAGTCTTCAAGTTTCTGATCCTGTGGTGCACCAGCCGTCTTCTCTGAACTGGTCAGGGTATCTTGTAATGGGGCAGCTAACATCAACATATAATTTCTTTCGTGCAGGTTGAAAATTTATGCGTTGTTATGCAGAGATGATGCCAAGTGAATTAAACGAATCTTTAAGTGTTGGTTATTT
>CAYQCG010000487.1:0-2256 GCA_964415925.1 uncultured Puniceicoccaceae bacterium
AGGTAACTTCGGCTGCGTCCACCCGGATCGGAGTCAGTCCAACACGGTTGACCGAGCGATAAAAGGACTGTGGATCGATGGAATCCAGCTGAGGGAAGAGCTCACGGTAGCGAGGTTCCCAGTATTTCCAGAATCCGCTGGAACGCCCTACCTGATTTTCCCAGAGGCGGCTTTGGGATTCATGGACAGCCATTCCTGCAGCTTCGCCCAGTGCGGTGCCGGCCTCACTTTCAGGCAAACCCTGCTGATAGAGGGCGTGTCCGCACTCATGCATGGCACTGGAAAGTGAATCCATCGGATTGTCCGGATCATAGCGGGTAGTCATCCGGGTATCGCCGGTATGCCCGCCGCAGAAAGGGTGGACCGATCGGTCAATGCGGCCTTTTGCGGAATTAAAGCCGAAGGCGGCTATAACCTCAGACAAGAAAGTTTCCTGCGCTTCCACCTTGAAGCCTTTAAATTCTGGAAACGAATATTCCTTCACTTTAGCAACAAGGTTATGCACCAGCGGCACGAGCTCATCCTCCAAGGCTGTGAATATTGGATCGATAACGGACTGCGTCATGCCCGGATCAAAGCGGTCAATCCAGTAGTCGTATGCGTCATTCTCACGCCCCATGTAGCCGGCTTCTTCGACGGCCAGCTCAAGCATAACATTCAAATAGGGTTCGAAGGACTTGTAGTTGTTTTCTTCCCTTGCTTTCTTCCATGCGTGAAAGGATTTACTGCGGGCTTTTGCTTTCCTGAGGACAAAGTCCGGGGGTAGTTTGACGATCCGGTCGTAGTCTTTGCGGGCCTCCCTGATAACAACTTTCTGGTCTGGAGAGAGGGATTCTGGATTACTCTCCAGCCTTGCCAGTAATTCTCCGATAAGCGGGCTGCCGGCTTCACGGTGGTGTATTTCCTCCATTACAGCCAACTGTTCACTGCGCAGCGTATCGCTCTCGGGTGGGAGGTTGACCTGTTCATCCCAGAAGAGTAACTCGCTGACGGAGTTGATCTTATCGAGACGTTTTAAAGTGTCAGTGAGTTTCCTGTATTCGTCCGGCAGGCTCATGTTTTATTCTGGCCATATCCTGGCATAGTTCTCCCGGGAGATCCATCCGGCGTCGCCCTGGCTGGTTTCGATGTAGTAATAATTCTGATACATCTGGTCGGTGTAAGCGTCCGTTCCTGCCTGGACATAAGCAAGTGGCTGGCTTCCTTCTGCCGGAGCCACCTTGAGGGGTGAATCGTTGTGAATTACGATTCCATTGTTACGTTTTGAAACGTAGTCATAAGTTGCAGCAAGGCTAAAGAGCAGGATAGTGGCAGAGAGGATGATACCGATCCGGCTGAATAAAGTTGGTCCACCATACAAACGGGGAATAATCAACAAGCCAACCAGAAGCCAGAAGCATACGGCGGACAGCCAAATCCAGGTATTCATAGTTAGATTATAAGCAAGTTGGTCCAGGGTGCTTTGTGCCCGAGGTTCAACACCGTTTGCCTGCAATATATAATTAAGGTTCGTCCGGGCTTCCGCATGTCCCGGTTCAAGGACCATGGCCCGCTCATATTCAAGAGCGGCAAGTCCGGTTTCACCCATGTTGAAATAGGCGTTACCGAGGTTGTAATGGAGGTTAGCGGAAACAGCCGACTCCTTCAGCCGGGACCATGTCTGGATCGCAAGAGCATATAATTCCTGAGCGTGTTCCCCGGTTTCTGCGGCCTGGGCTTCGACGTAATAATTGCTTCCCTCAGCGAATAAAATTGTGGGGTCTGCCGACTGGGCAACCAAAGCCACGTCTGGTAACAGGGATAACAATAATAAATATTGGACCAGCTTCATTCTCATTTCAGCCTGCTGATTTCTTCCAATGAATTTTCGAGGGATTTAAGAGAATCTCTCAGATTGACTTCACCGACTTGTGCTCTGGCAAAGGCGAGCGCTTCCCAGGCCTCAAAAAGCTGCGTGCTTTGTTGTTGCAGTCTTGGGCTGGCACCATGCTGCGTCAGCAACTCGATTAACTCACTCTGGGTCATTGTTTCCGCCTTGCGTCTCAAGGGATTCAAACGGGAGGACGCTTCCTGGACACATCTCCTGGCGGCTTCGTAAAAGGCAGCTTTGTCTTCTTTCTCTGCTGCGATCCTTGCTTTTTTCAGCCAATGGCGAACATTCCTGCCTATATGCAACTGCATGGCATAACCGTGATCCTGCTCCAGACGTTGCCGACGTTTGCGCCAGAACACGACACCGGCCAGGCACATAAGCGG
>CAYQCG010000488.1:0-2238 GCA_964415925.1 uncultured Puniceicoccaceae bacterium
GGCGCACTGACTCTGGGTACTCTGGATGGAGCCAATATCGAAATCCGTGATGAGGTGGGAGAGAAGAATATCTTCATCTTCGGACTCAAGGTCGACGAAGTAGAGGAATTGCGCGCGGGTGGATACAATCCCTACGATGTGTATTTCAACAATGAAGAGCTACGCGACGTGGTTGACTGGATTGGATCGGATTATTTCTGTCCCGAGGAACCCGGGGTCTTCGCACCCATCAAGCACAGCCTTCTGCAGGGCGGGGATCCCTATTTTGTTCTGGCGGATTACGTTGCCTACTGCAGAGCCCAGGGCCTTATCGACCATGCATACCGGGATAAACATAAATGGGCAAAAATGGCGGCATACAACACCGCGCGTACCGGTAAATTTTCCTCTGACCGGACGATTGGCGAATATGCCCGTGATATCTGGAACATTGAACCGCTTCCAATCAATGGTACGACCAATCCAACGGTAACCCCGGCTCCTTTCCAGGGAGGCTGAGAGTTGAACATTTACCTGGACCGGGTGTCTCCAGTCCAAAATAACTATGCGTGCGATTCTGGCGGGTTTACTTTTTTCATGTTTTAGCGGTGCTTTTCAACTGGGAGCCCAGACGGCCTTTCTGCCCGGGGAAAAGCTGACCTACAGCTTAAGCTGGAGTTTTATCAAGGTAGGTGAAGCAACCCTTGAGGTGGAAGAGACGACCTTCAATAATGAGCCCGCCTACCGGATTATCCTGACAGCCAGAACAAACAGCTTTGCTGACACCTTCTACAAGGTGCGTGACCGTATGGAGAGCGTGATCTCCAGCGATGCCACCTACAGCCTGCATTACGAGAAGGACCAGAAGGAAGGTAAGCACGAGAAGGATATCATTGTTCGTTTTGACTGGGAGAATGGCACGGCGCACTACACCAACTATGGAGAACCGGAAACTCCGGTGCCGCTTTCCGAAGGCATGTTTGATCCTTTGGGAATCGTATACGGGGTGCGTCAGCTGGCCCTGCAAATCGGCGAACGACTGG
Source organism: uncultured Puniceicoccaceae bacterium (assembly GCA_964415925.1). Taxonomy (GTDB): domain Bacteria; phylum Verrucomicrobiota; class Verrucomicrobiia; order Opitutales; family Oceanipulchritudinaceae; genus CAYQCG01. Next base: position 1,023 of record CAYQCG010000488.1, read on the forward strand.
AGGTGCCTACCACGGACGGCCGAAAGGCCATCCTGACAGAGATCGACATTGTGAAGAAAGACCGCGTGAAGGTTCCCATCGGCAGGTTTGATTCGATTATCGTCGAGCCCAACACCAAGGATATCGGCGGTGTTTTCGAAAAATCCGATGATGCGACGATCCGTTTCTGGCTGAGTGACGATGAACGCAAAATACCGCTGCAAATGAGGAGCAAGGTGGTTATCGGCAGTTTCTGGGCGGAACTGACAAATATTGAGGGACCGGGTGCCGAGCGGTATCTGGAAAAGTAATTTGAACGTTCAATTTATTGACGTTGCGGTGAGTGCCTTTGGCACTAGTCTCTGCCATTATGCCGTTAATCCGCAACGTCCGCAGCGCCGCACGCGCCCTCATTCTGAATGATGGCAAGTTGCTGGCCATTGAGATGAAGGACAATCGCGGTATTTTCTACATTTTACCGGGTGGAGGGCAGCGACCAGGCGAAACACTCAAGGAAACAGTGCGTCGCGAATGCCTTGAGGAGCTGGACTGTGAAGTAAAAATCGGCGACCTGATCTATCTGCGCGAGTATATCGGGAAGAACCACACGTTTCGCCATAAACACTCCGGGTTCCACCAGATCGAGGCAGTCTTCCAATGTGAATTGACGAGTGACTGTAAAATGTGTCCCGGCCACAACAAGGACAACCACCAGGTGGGTGTCGCCTGGCTTCCGGTTAATGCCCTGGATGAGAAACGATTTTTCCCCGAGGCAATTATCCCTTATCTTCAGAATGGCGGTCTGGAGGTCCCCCAAGTTTACCTTGGGGACATTAATTAGCTATTCCAATCCCCAAAGCCTGGGGGTAGCGAGTTCGAGGCTGTTGCCATAGGGGTCGCGAAAATAGATTGAATAACCGCCATTAGGCCACTCCACTTCCTTTTCGATCTCGATTCCATGGTCCTGCAAGTGGTCACGCCATGTATCGATTTTATCACTACTGATGGCGAAGCAGGCGTGCCCCGGGCCGGTTGCCCCGTGCGTTGGCACATCGATACTCTCCTCGCATTGTGTACCCTGCTTGCAGGTTTCCTTCGGGTTGAAGAGGAGGAACATGCCGTTGCCGCACCGGAAGAAAACATGGCGGCCGGGATCATCCACCAGCACTTCAAGCCCGAGGATATCCCGGTAAAAGCCCTTTGCCGACTTCAGGTCATCGGCGTAAAGGCAGGTTTC
>CAYQCG010000489.1:0-2237 GCA_964415925.1 uncultured Puniceicoccaceae bacterium
GATGATCCGGTAACCAGTAATTTCTTCATGATATAACAGGAAGGACTCTGGCCAAGCTGCCGCCCTTGGTCGTATTCTGCAGGATTACAGAAAAACCAATCTGGCAAGTTACGTTTTGTAATATGAATCCCAATGAGATTGGGGTTGACCAGTCCAAGACTACGTTTTGCTCGACAGTGCAGTCATCCGCATCAAAAGCGGCAGGAATTTACGAGCCTTCTTATTCCATTGACGTAAACTCTCCAAGCGCTGACGCAACAGTTCAGTGTTATCCTCTTCAGAGTCGTCCAGCATGGTGAAAATCTGCTCAAGATGATCATCACCGCTTTGCAGGTGCGGCAGGACATTTTCATTGAGAAATCCACCCAGGAGTCGTCTCATCCTGATTTCTGCTTCATAGAAACTGCGTCGGTCACGGGCCACATAAACTGTTTTGACGGCACCTATTTTCTGCAGGAAACGAAGGCCCTGACTCACTGATCCACGGCTGATTCCAAGCCGTGCAACCACATCATCAAAACTCAAGGGTTCCTCGGAGCAATAAAGCAGGCCAAAGATTTCACCAATCGATTTGGGCATGCTGAGGCTTTGAGCAAGGCGAACAAAGAATTGAATGACCTCAGTTTCGACATGCGTTAAAGCCGTCACATTGGACTCCGAATTAGACATTAGAAAAAGCGAGCAAATGTTTTAATTATTTCAGTATATTCTGAACAATCAGAAATTACTTGTAAAGTATAAACCTTACATGAATACTTAAGGGAGTCTTAACACAGTCGGACAGAAATTGAGTTGAGTTTAGGTAAAAATTGAAAGAATCCGCTGTATTGCTGAAAAAGGGATGAAGCTGTCATTTTCTGCAACGAATCGAGCACACATGTATGAGACCGCGCTGGCCGCTAGCGAGCTCAGCGAGGGCACCCTATTCTATTCAGGTTATCCACGCTGGCGTCTGAAACCTCCGCCGCATCTTGAAGTGATATCGAGTAGCTCGCGGATTTTAGTCACTTATACGTGTGTTAAGTTGCCGAAGCAAATACGTCCGCCTCTGCACAAATTATTTATCTGGCAAGAAAGGGGTTTTGACAGGTCTGTAAGTCATAAACTACGACCGGCCGATTACATTCACGGGATGCCGGGACAATGCCTGGAAACCTTCCGAAAAGCTCGGGAAATGGGAATAAGGACTGTATTGAATCACGCTACAGGCCCGGTGAATCAACTGGTCAAGCTGGTTGAACCGGAATTCAAGAGAGTAAATCTCAAGATGCAAGACAACACATTTTACAATGAAGCCTATTTCAAGCGCGAAGCCGAAGAGTATGAGTTGGCAGACTACCATTGTGTTGCCTCCACTGTAGTGAGGGATCAACTTGTTGCTCAGGGAATCCATCATAGCAGGATCTGGGTGGTTCCGTATGGTGCTGATGAACATGTGTTTACAAAAAACATTGAATCTTCTCCCGAACAATTCAGGATACTCTTTGCGGGTCAGTTATGCCTACGGAAAGGACCATATTACCTGCTCAAAGCATTGGAAAGAGCGGGCCATGCCTCCTGGTCGCTGGATTGTTACGGGCTGGAGTTACACGAGACGGAACAAGACTTTGGGTCTTATAAGGGTCCTACACCTGTAAATCGGCATTCCCCGGTGAATCAATCAAAGCTTGTAGAAATATTCCACAACAGCAGTGTTCTTGTTCTGCCTTCCCTGGAAGAAGGATTTGGGCTCGTAATCGTTCAGGCTTTACAATGCGGCTTACCATGCATTGTCAGTGACCGGGTTGGAGCCAAGGATCTGATTCGCCACCGTGAGAATGGTTCAATCGTAAGGGCAGGAGACATTGATGCGCTGGCAACCGAATTGCACTGGTGGTCGAAGAATCCAAAGAGGGTTAGAGATAGCTACAATTGGAAACACACCGGCCAAGTCCTGATTGGAAAAAGCATACAGTCGATGAATAGCTAAAAATGACATCACCCATCAAACATTCCGATAGAAACTTGACCTATGAAGCAAACACCTTAGACATGATCTTGCCCAGCAATCTCCGAATCATAAGGAAAGATCCTTTTACCTGCTGTCTAGATTATTACCATAATTGATAACTCTTGTCTTAGAAATGTAATGCAAACTCGAGCAGCATATTATCAGGCGGATTACCTGCAACCGTCACAGGTTCCAGCTCCCAGCGCAGCTGGTACTTTATTCATACTATTGACTGTTATAGTCGCTT
>CAYQCG010000490.1:0-2236 GCA_964415925.1 uncultured Puniceicoccaceae bacterium
ATTACCTCATCTGCAAAGCTGCTTGTGATCGTGCTTTGATCAACCTGAAATTCAATACATTCCGTGTTTCGTATGAGCGGGACCTTATCCTTGAGTGATCTTGGGGAACCTCTCCTCAACTCGCCGGCGAAAGCTTCCTTCAAAGTTTCCAGGCTCTGCCCTTCGCGAAAGAGACAATCATCTGCGTATTTCATGTCTCTGGCTGGATGCATATCATTGCTGTAGGGAATTCCATAGTAGGAATCAAAGCCCTGATTGGTTGGCAGGAATTCAGGATGATCACCCAAATGCCACTTCCCAACGGCAGCGGTCGCGTAGCCGACGCTTTTCAACACCTCTGCGATCGTCACGTATTCTGGATCCAGCCCGTTGTGTCCCCGGTTCGGAAAAAACACACCGTTAACGTCGACCCTCTGCGGATAGCAGCCTGTCATCAGCGCCGCTCTGGAAGACGAGCAGACCGGTGAGGCGACGTAGAATTCAGTAAATTTCATACCCTCTCGCGCCATCTGGTCAATCCGGGGGGTCTTGATATCTGGTGAACCGAAACAGCCCAGATCCTGATAACCCTGGTCGTCATTAAAAATGATGACAACATTTGGCTTAGCAATCAGCTGGCTCGAGAGTAAAACCAGGCTATATATGAATAAGCCTGTTAAATACTTGGAGGACAATTCCATGAGGTAATAAGGGGTGAATACAATAGTTTTCTGAAATAGGGCAATACTGAAAAATTTCGCTTACCTGTCAGTATTTTACGTCAACAATCTACAAATATTATTATTTGGATTAACCCTGATTAAAAGCGTAAGTTTTCGTAGAAGCATCCAGCGATAGATTATTCATCCAAATGTTGATTGCAGATTGTTGACAAACGGTCGTTCGCACTTACTCTGACGGCTCTGTTTTTGAGTCAAAATACTTAATCCCTGAACCCCACGTATTCCTTAAAACCATGAATAATCGCAGAAGTTTTATCAAGGCACTTTCGCTATTACCGTTCACTGCTTCAACTTCACCTAAAGCGGCGCAAATCAGTTCCTCCAACACAACTATTCGTGGAGCGGGGGATATCACCGAAAACGTCAGGATTACCCGGGTAAGGGCCATCACAACAGCGCCCTACCGGATCGGTTTGGTGATCGTAAAAGTCGAAACCAACCAGCCCGGCCTATATGGTGTGGGTTGTGCCACATTTACGCAAAGGGTACAGCCTGTTGTCTCGGCGGTAGACGATTTCCTGGATGAATTCTGCAGGGGAAAGAATGCACTCAATATCGAAGACATCTGGCAGACTGCCTATGTCAGCTCATACTGGAGGAACGGACCGGTCCTGAACAATGCCCTGAGTGGTCTTGATCAGGCGTTATGGGATATCAAGGGTAAGGTAGCCGGTATGCCGGTTTATCAACTGCTCGGTGGTAAAGTTCGTTTTGCGGTCGATACCTACTGCCATGCCTTTGGGGATACTCCGGAGAAAGCTCTTGATGATGCGGAACGACTCAAGGCCAAAGGCTACCGTAACATTCGGATCCAATTGGGGGATTATGGTGCGCCCCACCTGTCAATAAAACCCGCCTATAAGGAATACGGCTTTGGTCAGCTCGACGATAATACGATGAGTCCTCAGGCTTACAAGAGGGGAGTCATAAAGATGTTTAAAATGGCTCGTGAACGATTCGGGGACGAAATCGAATTACTTCATGATATGCACGAGCGGCTTGAACCCATGGATGCGATTGACATGGTCAAAAAGCTCGAACAATACCGCCCGTTTTTTATTGAGGATCCTTTTTCACCTGAGAACATGCGCTGGTTTGAGTCGTTGCGTCAGCAAACAGCCGTACCCATTGCCATGGGCGAGCTCATGAACAATCCCCATGAGTGGGTCGATCCCATCGTGAAGCGCTGGTATGACTTTATTCGCATCCACATCTCCCAGATTGGCGGGATCACCCCGGCCATGAAAGTCGCCAGGCTCGGTGAATGGTTTAATGTCCGAACTGCCTGGCATGGGCCACCCGACACCTCACCCGTCGGTCACGCTGCCAACGCCCACATCGACCTGGCTGTCTGGAATTTTGGGGTTCAGGAAAGCTGGATTTGGGAGGACGTCACCTGGGATGTTTTCCCCGGTACACCAACCGTCAAAGACGGCTATATGTTCGTCAACGAGGCGCCGGGCCTGGGAATTGATATAAACGAAAGGGAGGCGGCCAAGTACCCTGTTCAGCCT
>CAYQCG010000491.1:0-2235 GCA_964415925.1 uncultured Puniceicoccaceae bacterium
GTTCCAGGGGTCGCACCTCGTGCAGTCCTTCAAGGGCACCGAGGTGGTTGCAGAGTCGCCCGCAAAGGCGGCAGAGATTGCCGCATCATCGGAATCGGGTGATGCCTATCTCAGGAATGGCGTCTCAACCGTGCTCGTCGTTGGAAGCCGGTTGGACATGTTCGAGGTTTGCCGAGGTGTGGCGAGCCGCAGCTTTGGTGGAGGTGCCTAATGAAAATTCTCAGTAAGATGTTCAAGATGATGGCATGGCAAGTGGAGTGTGCCATCAGTGAGGTGGTTGACGACACCTTCAGGTGGAATCAAGATCGTGACGGAGACATTGTGTTTTCCGTTGCCAAACGGGTTCACTTCACGAAGTACGACAACTCCACGCTTGTGAGGTTCGGCAAGCGGAAAGACCTGAATGCGCTGCCGAAGCACGTCCATGTCGAGGAGGTTTGATCATGAAGTCATATTTCACCAATGATGGTGGTCACTTGCGGGTGGAGTGCGACGCGAGTCACCCGCAGGCTTCGCATGAGGGGCCGTATGGGTATTCTCGCCCAGCTGCCCTGCTGGAGCTGGTGTGGGCGCTGCTCGCCGGTTACAGCGCGCCAACGGCTACCGCATGGGAGGGTGCGCAGCAGCTCCACGACCCCTACAGTCCGTGCCAGGACTACGGGGAGCCGGTGGACGGCTGGCAGATTGGTCCGTTCCTCCTGGAGATGCCGTCACCGGATGAGGCGCAATATTACCTCATCCGGCGCGGGGAGCGCATCGAGGGAGACCCAGACGAGCTGGCCGAGGCGTATATCGCGTCTTGGCCGGAGCCGGCTTGCATCGGCTATCGTCCAAACGGTTGGTGGCAGCGGCCGACCGAGACGTCGGCCGGAATCCGGCACGTGGATCACCGGCTGGCGTACAGGGAATAGCGTTTGCTAATGCAGAGCCATGGTTACCGAGCGGGTCTCGGTGACCATTGGCTCTGTGCGTGCGTAACTTTTTCTAATGGCCCTATCGTCTAGTGGTTAGGACACGGCCCTTTCAAGGCTGTAACACGGGTTCGAATCCCGTTAGGGTCACTGCTAAGGTAAACTGGAAGCGAGAGGAATAGAGATGGATCCAATTTCTGATCTCAGGAAGGCATATGACTTGCCTTTTTATCCTGAGGTAAAGCACATTCCTCACATGAATGAGATGTCTTGTGAGGATTACTTGGTGTTTTCGGATCTGTGCCGAGAGTGGGGATATACTTACGGCATAGATGTTTTTGTGTATCCTTGGCTGGAAACGCCGAGGTGGTTTGCAAGAGAGGAAGTTCCTTTGCCTGATCCGATCAAGTATCGGATTCTGTTCTCGGAGTTCACGAAGATTGAGAACAGGAAGCAGGCATATGGCAGATTTCCTTTTGTGAAGCACAAGAACAATCTGTATATTGCTTGTGATAAGCTTCCCTCTAAGACTCAGCGTTATGAGGGACCGGAAGAGTCGATTTTCCATACGGAGAATCCTTTTTTGCCTTATGTGCTAGAGGGAAGTTATCCTCTGAATGAGGTGAAGAAGGCTTTTCGGGGATATTATTTCCCTGTGATCGCTAACAAGCGAGTTTTCAAGTTCTTCCGGACCGGAAGGTTTCCCGATGATCGTGAGTTCGTGCAGAACAGTTTTCGCGATTTTCTGAGGCATTCCGAGCCATAAGTAATCTACATCATTCGAATCCCGTTAGGGTCACTACATACAAGTAGAGGTATAATGATCTACGTATCAAGGTATCAGTGGGGAGACGCAACTCTGGATGTGGTATACAACCGTCCGGGGAAGCGTGATGCGTTGATTCGGCGCATGGAGAGCAGCACGGGTGTCAAGGTGACTCCGCGCCCGCTTTGGACGCGCCGAATCGTCAAATTCGACAATCCTGTCACGCAGGGTTGGTCGAAGAATGTCAAGACCAAGGGTGCCATTCTGGCACTTGGTCTGAGTGCAATTTGAGGAGACATGAGCATGACTGACAATACTAAGGCATATGGGGTCTACGGAGATTTCCTAGACACCGAGGACATGGAGCTGATCGAGCTTTTCCCCTCCCGTGATGAGGCCGAAATTTACGCCAATCACTTGCGTGTCTTTGGCATAGGCAGCAGCACGGACCACGATGAGGCAAAGCGGCTGGAATCTGCGAACATCTTTGTGTGTGAAGTAGACATGACTGACAATACGAAGTCTAAGGCATCTGGCAACGAGCTACAACGACTACGT
>CAYQCG010000492.1:0-2232 GCA_964415925.1 uncultured Puniceicoccaceae bacterium
GGGATCAAGCGGCTGATTCGCTGATATATCTAAGTCAATTGGACAAGGTTTTGAAGCCGAATCCTGCATGCATGTAAAATAAAGATCTGGCCGGATATGAAAAGCCTGATATTACAAAGTCTCGTATCGATCCGCTATTGCACGTTCTTCAAATAGTTTCTGTCGCCGGGCACATTCATCATGTTTTTCACAAATTTCGATGATTTCTTCATCGGAAAGTTGCTTGGTCCACGCATATCGCTCACGCAAATCCATTGTCTTGCGCACTTCACACAATTGGCAATGCACAGGATTACCTCCACCCGGGCATTCGACAATGAGACCACTCAGTTTCGCCCTTGCAGATCGCATAACATCGTTAGCTTTGTTGTAATCCATAACATACACTATATCGTATGTTGAATGGATTAATTAACTAAACATAACGGTTATCAAAAAATTCACCTCGAAGTTTTACAGGTTTGTAACCTTCTTCCCGTAAAGCATGCAGACTCATGCTTTGGTGTCTTTTTGCCATCCGTCTGCCGGTTTCATCCTTCAGGAGCGGGCAATGGAAATATGCAGGTGATGGCCAGCCTAGACTTTTGTAAAGCAGAAGTTGCCGGGCCGTTGAAAGGAGCAGGTCTTCTCCACGTACAACCTCGCTTATTGCCATCGCAAAGTCGTCTGTTACAACCGCTAGCTCGTAGCTGGGAAATCCATCCTTTCGCCAGATAATAAAATCCCCAAAATCTTTTCCTGCCGTAAAGCGTTGTTCGCCAGTCCTTTGGTCTTGGAATGCTACCTCCAGGCCATCCGGAACACGATAGCGCCAGTTTACATTTCCCGGTTCACTATAACGTCTCATCGTTTTTGGCCTCAATTCCGTGGGGAATAGAGGTTCTTTTTCTCCATCCTCATGAGGAGCGGTGAGTGCTTTCGCTACATCTTTTCGGGAATGGGGTGACGGATAAATGACACCGGCCTCCATTAGTATTGTCCAGCTATGTCTGTAATAATCAAGGCGTTCGGACTGGTTGTAAGGACCTTTAAATCCACCTGCATCAGGCCCTTCATCCCATTTGAACCCAAACCAGCTAAGGTCTTCGATCATCGCGTCAACGAACTGCGGCCGGCATCGGTCACTGTCCAGGTCTTCGTTCCGTAGAATGAGTTCACCACCTGCACTCAGGGCACGTTTCTGGGCGATCCAGAAAGTTTGTGCATGTCCTAAATGCAGATAGCCTGAAGGTGTGGGGGCTAGCCGGCCCCGGTATAGTCCATTGCTTTTCATCTCTGGCATCAAATATCATCCGCTCGATTTACAATTGTGTCAAAATCACAGTCTTTCCTCTTGCTTGTTGAATGACAGTTGTTAACTTAATGCCTTTTGCGGAGCTCTCTTCAGAAATCGGGAAGGGGGCAAACCTACATCCGGGTAACTTGCCGGTTTTCAATATAAGAGAGTTTTATGGTTAATAATGATACCGCTCATGAAGCGGAAACTGAAGCCTTAGTTGAAAGCTTCAATCAGCTCGATCTCGCAGAGCCGGTCCTGAGAGCGGTTGCTGAGGAAGGATACACTCAGCCGACGCGTATACAGGCGCAGGCCATTCCACTTCTGCTGGAAGGACATGATATAATTGGCGGATCTCAAACCGGTACAGGCAAGACAGCCGCCTTTGCCTTGCCGGTTCTGACCAGACTGGGAGATAATCAGAGTTTGCGGTGTCTTGTTCTTGAGCCGACACGGGAGTTGGCAACTCAGGTATACGAATCATTTTGCCGTTACGGTGTGCATACGGGTCTTCGTGTCGCTCTCCTCTACGGGGGGGTACGCTATGGCCGTCAGCATGAACAATTGAAAAACAACCCCGATATTGTTGTCGCAACACCGGGAAGACTATTGGACCACCTCGGGCAAAAAAACCTGTCTTTGAAGAATCTTCAGTTCCTCATACTGGATGAAGCCGATCGCATGCTGGATATGGGATTCCTGCCAGATGTACACAAGGTGTTAAAGTATTGTCCCTCGAATAGACAGAGCTTGTTGTTTTCGGCGACGATTCCTCCGGCAATCGATCGTCTTTCTAAGAACATGCTGAAAAACCCGGTTACTGTTAAGATAGGCACTGGCACCAGTGCTGCAGATACCGTTGATCACGCCGTCTATCCGATTGATGACCGGCAAAAATTTGACCTTCTGGGTGCAATCCTTGAAAAACTCGATTATCACAGCGTTCTCGTTTTTTC
>CAYQCG010000493.1:0-2228 GCA_964415925.1 uncultured Puniceicoccaceae bacterium
CCGCGGCCTCCGGCGTGACAGGCCGGCGTTCTAACCAACTGAACTACCACCCCTTTAGGGAAATAGAGGAGAGTAGCCTTTACGGTGTTCCTGTCAAGTGGTGTTTGGTGTCATTAAGGCCATTTTTGTGGAAGGATCCGGGGACCCCGGGCAGCGATCGCTTCCCATTGTGCGGCTTCAGCGGGGATACCATGGGTTTCGAGTTGCCGGAGAATTTTGTCATAAGAGGGTTCCTGGACGGCATGGTGGGTATCGGCTGGGAGGTTGGGGAGCCATTGCCGGGTGAGGTACCAGCAGGCCCATCCCCGGGCGGCCTTTTGTTCCTGTCGCTTGCCGCGGATACGTCCTGCCTGATGCTGGAAGCTGATTCGGGGATTGCCCCAGAAGCAGTCCCGGACGTCCGGGTGCTGCTGGTAGAGCCAGACGAGGGCGGCGTAGGGGAGGGGCCATTCCTGCAGGACAGCTTCATCTCCGGAGAGGTTACTGTAGAGGGCGCGGGCGAGTTTGAGGATGCAGCGGGCGGGATAGCCTTCGCACCAGAGTTGCTGGGCATAGGCGAGGGCGGTGTAGTAGAATTCGGGTCCGCGGCCACTCGAGCGCAGGCGATTGAGGTCACGGTAGTCCATCTTCTGCGGACTGAGGGGAAGATAGGGGCAGGCCTGTCGGATCGTCTGCGACATGGGATTTAACCTAGGGAGGTGGAGTTGCAGTGCAAGAGCAGTGATTTGCGATGATTGACACTCTGCAGTGAATGCCTCCAATTTTGGGGACTGAGGCGAGTCATGGAGAAGGCAAAGGAAGCGGATAAATCACACGTGAACAAGATCGAGGGATGGCGGAAGGTGGTCCTGTGGCCGATGTCGGTGTTGTTGCGTTTATGGTACCGGTCGCTGAAGGTGCATGTGCCACCGGACATGCGTGAGCTATTCCGGACGCACGAGAAGCCGATGGTATTGGCTTTCTGGCACAACCGTCTTTTTTCCGCGCCACTGCTTTATATATTGATCAGCCAGCACCGCCGGATGACGGGAATGATCAGCGCGAGCAAGGACGGGGCCTGGCTGGCAACTGTATTTTCCCTTGTGGGGGTGGATTCAAGGCGGGGGTCGAGCAGCAGGCGGACGATGGCGGCGGTGAAGGAGATGGTCAATGCGCTGAAGGAAGGGAGCGACCTGGCGATGGCTCCCGACGGCCCGCGCGGCCCGCAGTATGTATTCAAGGAAGGGACAACGGTGATGGCGCGTCTGGGCAAGGCACCGCTGCTGCTTTTCAGTACACGTTACCATAATGCCTGGAGGCTGAGCAAAAGCTGGGACGGCTTTTACCTGCCCAAGCCGTTCTCGCGGGTCGACTACACTTATGACTACGTGCCCAGCCTGGAGAGCCTGGGATTCGGCAACGATGTGACAAAAGCTACCGAGGTATTACAGAAGCGACTCCGTGCGATCACGTATGACACGCCGGAGGGGACGAGTCATGACCTAAGCGCAACGGAAGAACCGCAGCAACAGGAAGCCGGGCACGCGAAGGCCTAGAAGGCCGGTTCAACGACAGCGCTCTTGCCCGGCTCGATCACGATATTGGGACCGCCGGACCAGACGTTGTCATTAAGCAGGACCTTGACCTCGACTGGATCCTTCAGGCCTTTGGCGCTCCATGACCATTCATCGGAGGCGGCGCATTCCATTTCGGTACCGTGATCCCAGCTGAGGCCTGGAGCATCGCCACGGATGTAGAGCGCGTTACCGAAGCCGACATCGACTTTGGCGGTCAGGCTGGTTGTTTTGGAAGACGCTTTCTTCGCGGCCACCTTCTTGTTAACAGGTGTTTTCTTTACAGCAGCTTTCTTGGCCGGTTCTTTTTTAACGGCCTTTTTTGCTGTTTTAGTCGCAGTTTTCTTAACTGCGGTCTTTTTAGTGGCAGCTTTCTTAGTCGCTGTTTTCTTCTTGGTTTCTTTATTATCCATTGTGGGTTGTTACCTCCCCTTGCAGCTTTGGTTAGCATTCACCGGGATGATGGATTCCGGAGTATGTGCGTTTAAGCATCGCATGCGCCAAAGCGCAATAAAGGAATGCATCTGAACAAAATTAATTCCTATGCACGTTCACGTAATCATAACGCTTTGAGCCAGTAACTAAATGTGTTTACAGGAGATGCGAGAGGTATTATCCCTAATGCGAAACTACTAATGGGGCAGTAGCTCAGCCGGATAGAGCAGCGGTCTTCTT
>CAYQCG010000494.1:0-2227 GCA_964415925.1 uncultured Puniceicoccaceae bacterium
GAAGGGGATGGAGAAGGGATGAGTGAACGATTACTCGAACTTGCCTACGATCCGGACAAACGTGTCCAGATGGGTGCAATGGCAAGGGAGAAAGCCCGGAGCGCATTTTCTTGGGAAGCGGAACGCTCTAAATTACTTTCGCTTTTCGATAATAAACCGTGAAACATGAGATTGGCATAGTAACCTGCTGCTACAAGCGTGATTACGCTTTTGCAAAGGCTGCCGTGGCCAGCGTCCGGCATTTTCTGGGTGAGATCCCTCTTTGTGTTGTCGTCGATGGGAACCTGCGAATTGACGAGCTGGTTCACACGATGGGGGTTATTCCCCTCTATGTCCGCGATTTGAAAGATCAGGAGTTTTCGAAGCGGGTTATCAACAGTAATTTTGCCAAGCTTGCAGCCTATGTGGAGGGCCCTTTCGAGCGCTTTGTTTTCATCGACTCGGATGTAGCCGTTTGGGGGAATCCGCTACCGCTGATCGACCTCGATAAGCATGACTTCGTGATCATGCTGAATACCCCACACCGGATGCAGGATAAGTGGCAGATGTCCGATGAAGATATCAACCATTTCTACTTTGATATCGAGAAAATGAAGGAATTTGATCCCGGGTTTGAAGTGAAGACGCACCCATTCTTCAGTACCGGTGTTTTTGCTACAAGGCGCGATTGTTTCAGCCGTGAAGAAATCCTCCAGGCTATGGATTTACGGGCAGCTCATCCAGGCTTATTCAAATTCAATGATATGCCCTTGATCAATTACATGCTTTCTGTTCGCGCTCGAAAAGGCAATATAAAGTATCAGGAGCTTGAACTCCAGTTTCTGCCGGCGAAGTTCCCTGGCAGGGAAATGGCGGAACGTTTCCCCGTTTCATTTCTGAATGAGCTTAATAATCAACAGGCGGATAATCTCTTTCTCCATTTTTGTGGCTTCAAGCCTTACCTATACAACTGGCGTTCCTATAAAAAGCCATTCACATACTTCAGGGCAGAGTATTATAGATGTCGATACGGCAGTCGCTTGTTGGGTTTAATGCATGTTTATTTACATGACCTGCTGCATCTTGTGGGGAAACTACGCCGGAAGTTAATCGTGAGGAGCCGTAAAGTATCCAGTTGAACCTCATTTATCTAAGCCAACGTTCTCCTGACTGGCTGTTAACTTCTCGCAATCGGCATCATTCGGCAGTTTCGATAATTCTCCGGATGTCCGGAATACGTTTCTTCCTTTGCCCGGCAGCATTACGTTGTAGGTAAGGATCGTGGTCTGGATTTGTCGATTTCTGGAACATATCGTCTTCATCGCCTTCCATTTCGTCATCTTCCCCTTCCGGTTCGTCCTCAAACTGGATGTCCTCATGATCCGTCTCTTCTCCAAGAGTATCAAATACCAGGGACATCCGACGTGGCTCTGGAAAGAGAACTAACGCAGGATTCCTTATGCCGCTTTTGCCGACTTGTTCAAACAGGCAGGGATAACAGGCTTTCCGGTATTCGGCCTCTATCGTCTTGAACCACTTGTTGGGGACATCTGTCCTTCGACTAAAAAGGACCGCATCCGAAAAATGGATACAAGCTTCATACCACGATTTTGCACCTGGATGATTGTAGAGAAAACGACTGTCAATAACGGTAATAATCCTCCCAAGCTGAGTCTCCGTCTCGATCAGCCAATTCCTGAAGCAGTCAACTTCCTCCACTGGGTTGCATTGCCCGTCAGCAATGAAGAAATAATACGATGGTGAAGGAAACTCATCTTCTATACGGACGCCTCTTTCCTCATCGCATTTCCAATGGCTGACGATTGTGTTGGGTAAATCCTCCAGCTCCTTGTCGGTTTTATTTTCGGGCTCTGCCAGGGGAAGCAGGACCGCAACGGGTTCTTCTTCCAGTTCACTTCGAATCAATTCGAGTAACACTTCTCGCCGCCCCGCCCCTGTCGTACCCAGCAACAGATAAGCCAAGGGACCTGTCACTTCCGATTCTTTCATGTTTACACCTTGCTTAGGGCCTCAGGTTAAAGCTGCGGTTCTGGGCATGCTGGCGCATCCAGTGATCAACCATGACAAGATTCGCCATTGCCTCAACGATCGGTATCGCCCTCGGAAGCACGCAAGGATCGTGACGGACACGGCCCATCAGTGTAGTTTCCTCTCCTTCAGAAGATACTGTTTCCTGTTTTTGATGGATGGTTGCGGTCGGTTTGAAAGCTATCAGGAAGTATATTTC
>CAYQCG010000495.1:0-2214 GCA_964415925.1 uncultured Puniceicoccaceae bacterium
TGGAATACCGACGCAGAACGCTTCCGCAAACTCACCGCATGATAAATCCCAAAGTCAGCAGCCGTAAGGTCCAGCTAATGATCACCTGCCTGTGTGATACCTTTTATGCAGATGTGGCCAAAGCTATTTACACGGTTCTGGAAAAAGCGGGTTGTGCTATTGACGTCCCGGAAGGCCAGAGCTGCTGCGGACAACCCGCCTTCAACGCGGGAGACTGGACATCAGCGCGTAAGGTGCTCCGTCATACTGAAAAAACGTTTGCCGGAAGAAGTCCGATCGTCCTGGGTTCAGGCTCATGCGCCGCCATGCTCCGCCACGGTGTAGAGCTGGCATTCGAGAAGGAAAACGACCGGCAGAATTTCGAGACAATGGGGGAACGCACCTGGGAACTTTGCGAATTTCTCGTAAAAGGCCTCGGACTGCAGTCCTGGGGAGGTCAATTCAATGCCCGGATAGCCCTCCATCGCAGTTGCCATACAAGGGGCACGGAGGCTTACCAGTCCGCCGTTCAATTACTTTCCAGCATCAAGGGAGTCGAACTGGTCCAGGTCGGTGAATTGGAGCAGTGTTGCGGATTCGGAGGAACCTTTTGTGTCAGCTTTCCCAACGTATCCAAACAAATGGGACAATTGAAAGTGGAACACCTGACCGCTTCCCAGCCCGATATAATCGCGTCTTTGGATATGGCCTGCATGATGCACTTCGGCGGCATGATGGACCGCCAGGGGATCAAAACGCGTCGTATGCATGTGGCAGAAATTCTTGCCGAGGCAAATAACCCGGAGCCCCAATGAAGCAAACCATTGATCTGTTTTCCCTCGATCTTCCAGCATCTGTCAAGGAGTCGGTGCATCATGCCTCGAAACTGAAAACGGAGAAACGGGTTGATTCCCTATGGCGGGATTATGAGGACCCGGATTCGCTACGTAAGTTGGCCGGGACAATCAAGCAGCACACGCTCGAACATCTGGATCAGTATCTGGAACAAGCCGAGCAAAACTTCCTCAAGAACGGTGCGCAGGTGCATTGGGCCGCTGATGGCGATGAGGCTAACAAGCTCGTTCTGGATATCATGCAGCAACACAACACCACGAAAATGGTGAAAAGTAAAAGCATGGTCAGTGAGGAAACCGAGTTGGTCCCCTACCTGGAAAAAAATGGTATTGAAGCAGTCGAAACGGACCTGGGGGAATACGTTGTGCAGATCGATGGCGACCATCCCAGCCACATCGTAACACCCATTATCCACAAAAACCGCAAGGATGTTGCCCGCAGCTTCGAACGTGAAGGTATTGGTGAATACACCGAGGACCCACAAACCCTCACTGCGATTGCGCGAAACTTCCTTCGTCGCAAGTATCTTGAGGCTGATGTAGGACTCACCGGTGCCAACTTTGTGATTTCCGATACCGGACAGATTGTCCTGGTCACGAATGAAGGTAACGCACGCTTTACCATGGCTGCTACGCGCGTCCATATCGTCATGGTAGGCATCGAAAAGCTGTTGCCCCGTTTATCAGACCTACCCCTTTTTCTGGCCCTTCTGGGACGTTCTGCCACGGCCCAGCCTCTGACCGTCTATACTCAGTTGATTGGAGGTCCGAAGAGAGCACATCAACCCGATGGCCCGGAGGCCATGCATGTCATCTTTTTGGATAACGGCCGAAGTGAAATATTGCAGGGAGACTGCCGTGAAATTCTCCGGTGCATCCGGTGTGGTGCCTGCCTGAATGTGTGTCCTGTTTACCGGCAGACCAGCGGGCATGCTTATCGAAGTGTCTATCCGGGCCCGGTCGGTGCCGTGCTCAGCCCCTTGCTGAAGGGCAAGGACTTTCCCGAGCTAGCTGACTTACCCAAAGCCAGTAGCCTGTGTGGTGCATGCAACGAAGTGTGCCCCGTCGATATTCCCATACCCGACCTTTTGTTAAGGTTACGAAACCGGGGAAAACAGGAGCACGCGCCCAAAGCGAACATAAACACACCCAGTTTCAAGCTTTGGTCGATGGCCGCAAGCAGCCCCGCCACATGGAAAATGGCCTTGAACTTCGGGCATTTAATGAATCTGACGCCCCACGCTCTCTTTGATATCGCCAAACCGGCTCGGGCCTGGCGAAGTTCAAGGGAGTTACCAAAATTTCAGGGCGGAGCATTTCGCAGCTGGGTTAAGTCAAAAGACAAGCAGCCATGAGTGACTCACGCGCAGTAATCTTTGAG
>CAYQCG010000496.1:0-2207 GCA_964415925.1 uncultured Puniceicoccaceae bacterium
GTTCCATTGGAGATGTGGTGCTCCACAATGAACGCATATGGCGCGCCGATCAGGAGATCGAAGCCGGCATGTTGAAAATTTGGGAGGTCATGAAGGAATCTGTCTTTCGGGGATGCCACACCGAGGGAGTTCTGCCGGGAGGGCTGCATGTGAATCGCCGGGCTCCTGCAATGACTCGAAAGATCCTTTGTGACCTGGATGCTGCAACTGCAGATGATTGGGTCAAACAGGTCAAGGCCTGTCCGGTAAACTTCTCCCAAACGCTCAAGCTAATCGGAAGTTTCGCCATGGCCGTCAACGAAGAAAATGCCAATTTCGGCCGCATCGTGACGGCCCCGACAAATGGTGCCGCAGGTGTTCTGCCTGCGGTTCTGATGTATTACTATTGTTTTTCCGGCCACGTGGTAGGACCGAGGGAAATCGTTGACTTTTTACTGGTAGCCGGCGAACTGGGTAGTTTATTCAAGAAAGGTTCGACCATTTCAGCAGCCATGGGCGGCTGTCAGGCTGAGATCGGAGTTTCTTCGGCCATGGCTGCTGCAGCGCTGAGCGAGGGTTTGGGCGGAACCCCGGCCCAGGCCTTGATGGCTGCCGAGATCGCTATGGAGCATCATTTAGGACTCACCTGTGATCCTGTAGGCGGCCTTGTTCAAGTACCTTGCATCGAACGAAATGGAATGGGGGCAGTGAAGGCAATCACTGCAGCCAATATCGCCTTGGAGAGCGACCCGGCCAAAGCCCGCGTTTCGCTGGATGATATCGTCAAAACCATGTGGCAAACTTCCCAGGATATGAACCTCAAGTACAAGGAAACCTCCCTGGGGGGACTAGCGGCCAACATTGCCATCAACATCGCGGAGTGTTAGCAGCAATCATCCTGTACGAGCCTTAGATAAAAACCCTGATCCTTTACTCCTCAATGTGCTTTCTTACTTTGTCCAGATCCCAATCGATCACCAGGCCTTTTGCAATTTCCCGGGCAACTCGCCGGTCGTATAATTTTTCGATTAGATACAAAGCGGCATCGTAAGAACGGGCTCCCCCGGTAGAAGTGATCAACTTGCCGTCCTGGACCACATCTACACCCTTAAGCACTATCGTATTGGGGAACATAATTCGCATGCTGTCGATGTCCGTAGGGAAAGTGGTCGCTTTCTTATTAACCAGCTGGCCAGCTTTGGCGAGAATGAATGCGCCGTCGCAATGAGAAGTCAGGAATCGGGCTTTGGCGGCTACCTCTCGAACAAACAGGATCATTTCTCGATCCTCCATGTCGGAGTCCATGTGGTGATCTGCGCTTGGAATCACCAGGATGTCGATCCTGGGACGGTCTTCGTCTCGGTAGCTGTAGTCGGGCTGTAATTCGATGCCTTCGAAAGTAAAAACGGGGTCCAGTGTTTTGGCAATGGTGAAAACGTTCATAGTTGAATCCACGTTCCGAAAACGAGTGTGGTGAAAAACATCCCAGGAAGCTACCAATTCTGTATTGTACACCCCATCCATAATGAGAAAGCCAACGTTGTAGGCATTTGACTTTAGCCGGTTTTCATAGGGAGAACGTAGCATGCTTCGGTCTCGCTGGTAGGGATTCTCCTCCTGACAGCTGGTTAATAGCAGCATACCGGAAATGATCAATAAAGACCAGTTTTTCATTGGTAATCTAATTTAGGTTATGGAGGGCGGAATTCGGGGGATCGAATATCAATGGCTTCCTTTTCATGCTTTTTGGTTTATTTTCAAGCTCAGCTCTTCTGCTTAACCGGTTCATTTTTCCTATTAATCCAGATGAGGGATGATTATTTTCCCGGGTCGGCTGGGTCATGAACGTCTAATTTCTCATCCCGAATCGCCTCATAAACCGCCTCATGCATGCGGGGCCGGAGATTCAGCTCATACAGTTTGCGGTTATTTCGAGTGGGATAGACCCGGTTGGAAAAGAAAATAAAGATCAGTTCTTCCTCGGGATCTATCCAGGCGAAGGTGCCGGTGTATCCACTATGGCCGTAACTGGCCGGACTGGCGGAAGGCGCTACGTAGCTTTGTCCCCAGACGTTATTCAGAGGTGGCTTATCAAAGCCGAGTCCTCGCCGGTTATCATTTTCTGGAAATTGATAACGGGTGAACTCGGCCATAGCTTCCGGACTAAAATAGAACTCACCTCCGTAAAGACCGCCGTTTAGGTACAGTTGAAGCAATTTGGCCAGATC
>CAYQCG010000497.1:0-2197 GCA_964415925.1 uncultured Puniceicoccaceae bacterium
GGAAGTGGGTTGCCGCTATGTTCTGCGTCAGTTTTTTCAACGTAATTTCTATGGAGAGAGCCTACAAATACCTCTCGGTCTAGGATGGTAGTGAGGCACGGAAATCAGCTCTATTATCGATGATTCTGATCGCATGTGGGGGTGTCATCTTCCTCCTGCCGGGGATGGTTTCACGTTTTTTGTTTTCTGGCGAAGTGGCCGCCATGCAAATGGATAATCCTGCAGAAGCAGCCTATGCCGTAGCAGCTCTTAATGTGTTACCCAACGGGCTTACGGGTATACTTGTAGCTGCCATGATGGCTGCCACGATGAGCAGCATGGACACTGGACTCAATGCCAACACGGGCGCCATTGTCAATAACCTGATTCCGGCTATACGGCGCCAGTTAGGATTAAAACCATTAGATGAAGTCGTTCAGGTAAATCTCTGTAAGTTTGTCACACTCATTCTTGGTCTGATCATTATAAGTTTCGCACTATTGTGGGCTACTGAGGGCAAGGTAGATATATTCGGATCTTTCATGCTGGTTCAATCCATGATTGTTGTGCCTGTATCGTTTCCTTTCGCGATTAGTATCTTTATCAAGCAACTGCCCCGTTGGGGATTTTTCTTCATTCTGGGCAGTGGTTTGCTTCCATCCATCATTGCCTTGATTGACGAGCATGTATACGGCAATGCCTGGCTCTTTCAGGACAGGCTTTTCTGGGTTCTCGGATGTGGTATTACCGCAATGTTAATCAGTATACCGTTCTATAAAACCAGCTCCCATGAATACCGGAACCGTATCGATAGATTTTTCAAGCGCATTAGAACCCCCATTGATTTCGAAGAGGAGGTCAAAGGGAATTTAGACAAATTCCAACTTAAATTTATGGGCACAACAGCTCTTATTGGTGGTGCTGCACTCAGTCTACTACTTCTGGTCCCCAACACTCTGGGCGGTCGCATAGGGGTTCTATTTATAGCGGGTTTTGTAACTGTAGTGGGTTTGATCTTACGCAGGTCAGCAAAATAGCTTCACTTCCTCTATTTAGGACATATTGTTACATGGTTACCACAGTTGCTTCAGGGTTCGCATCCAAAATGACTTGGCCGTCCAGAATTTGAATCAGCCCGTATCGGAATTGCTTGACGTGCAGGTTACGGTCGGGGATTTCCAGTGTAACGTCCGTCAATTCATCAGTGATTCCGCCTATTATCCACAAATTTGAATCCTGATTCCCGTATAGCCATAGCTTTGCATTACCGCTATGCAGGCGCGCACCGTTGACCTTGATGATTCCTCCTGCTGACTGGGACACCACTTCTGATTCCAACAAAGGGTAATCCAGGTCACCCGCTTCGTTCCATCGTCGAAGTAACTGCCATTGCATAAGATCGACACTCAGGCCGACTACCTTTCCTCCACGGGAATAACTAAGGTTCCATACTCGTGGTTTATCTCGAGAGAAACGGTCAACCTCAGGATCGGAATAGTCCGAGAACGCTCCTGAAGCTACTGTATCGGAAAAGTCTTTCAGGGATTTATACGCTGATCTTTCTACAGCCTCAGCGTAAAAGGCGGACTTGGGTTGTCCTTTGTAAAACGATCCCGGATTTGCCAATTCCCAGAAAGTCTTTTCAGAACCTTTGTAATTATACACCTCGAGCAGTAATTCTTCGTCCCGCTTAACCAGCCTTATCGGAGCATCGACACCCAAGTCTGTTCTATCAAAGAGACGTATTGCCAGGAATGACTCATCAAAGCCGAAACACACCAGCGCATTTTCCGGAACATCATAGGGGAAAGAATCAACGGCCTGACTGTTTACAAGTATCTTGCGAACATAATCTTTATGAGAGACGACAAAAACCATCTTAGCTGCTGACCGTGGCTCCCAGGCACCTATAAACTTGGGAGAGTAAACACCGATAGCACGATTACCATTAGCAACGCCGTAAAAGCGTCCTTCATCTAAAAGGAGTCCGCGCGAGGTTCTTGCCGGTGTAGTACGAAAATCACCCAGCCACTTATCATCCATAATATAACGAGTGAAAACCAAACCTCCAATTTCCTCCTCGGGTGACGTAAAATTCATAGTGAAGACATTCGATTGACCGGCGATATAGCGATTTTCCTGGGTGATTAGTTCACGCGTTGCCACACCCATGGAAAATGAAGAACTCAAGTACGATGCGTAAATGAGCTCTTTTTCC
>CAYQCG010000498.1:0-2197 GCA_964415925.1 uncultured Puniceicoccaceae bacterium
CCACGTAGGCCACGCGGATGGACCACCCCGACAGTTTCTCAAAGCCAGTAATCAACAACCTAATTTTTTCCGTGCCTTGTGTATCTTATATGACAGAAGCAGATTTATCCATGAGCTTACGTGTAATCATCCAGAAATAATTGACGAAATTTTCACCCAGGGATTACGCTTGAAAAAGGATCCAGAAGTCATTGAAAAAGAGTTGGCTGCTCTGGATCAGTCGACCGAACAGGAATTAGCGTCATCACTTTGGCTCTATATCCGCGCAGAACAGGTTCGCATTGCAATTGCAGACGTAATTGCAGGACATGAAGCCGCTTCTACAGAAGCAAGACTCTCCCAACTGGCAAATATCGTTTTGTCTTACGTCTTAAACTTCATCGATCGCCATGGCATATTGGTTATTGTCGCACTGGGTAAATTTGGCGGTGAGGAAATAGCCTTTGGATCTGATCTGGATATTATTCTATTAGGCAGTGATCAGACTGGTGTTGAAGAGCATAGTCATTTGGCACAAAGATTTCTCAGGATTTTCGGACAAAAAACAAAAGGGGGGTGCAGCTACGAAATTGATTTACGTCTGCGCCCTCATGGGAGAGACGGGCCTCTTGTGACAACCCTACCTGCGCTCAAAGCTTATCATGAAAAAAGCGCGTGGACATGGGAACGGCAAATGCTCATTCGGGCAAGACCCCTTAAGACACCGAAACGGAATTTTGAAGTGATTGAACAAATGATTGAGGAATTTGTCACTACCCGTGATCTGATAGTATACACACAGAGTTCAACTCGAGATCTTGAAGCCACAGAGGAAATGTTGTCACGCATTGCAAAGGAAAAAGCCAAAGTAGAACCGTATGAACTTAGTTTTAAATCAGCCCGTGGCGGAATAGTTGAAACAGAGTTCCTCGTCCAGGCCCTGCAACGACGTCATGCCTGGAAGCATCCCAACCTTAAACAGACAAATACACGTAAAGCTCTCCGCTCCCTAACCAAAGCTTCGATTCTCGAACTCGAGGATGGGGTGACCCTACTGGATATTTATAACTTCCTGCGCAGCATGGAATTAGCTTTGAGAAGACAGGATAACTCAGCAGTCAGTGAAATACCATCTGATATGAAACAGGCGAATGCACTGGCAAAATGGCTAGGCTTTTCCGACTACGAAAATTTTTGGCAGAATCATCTCGAACGTATGCAGGTTAATCGTAATCTATCTCAGAAATACCTTAACAAAGAAAGAGACTCAGGCTCGCAGTCTGAGTCAAATCATGCTAATAATCGAAGTTATCTTTCCTAAACACAACCATGATAGCTAGACTTTCAAATTTAATCCTACTACTGACGACCACTCTGTTTTTCCTCCCATTATTCGTTACTGGATCGGAAAACGAGACCCCAGGGAATGAAGCCAAAGACTACTTCAGTATCTCTCGTGAACTGAAAGAGAGAATGAAGCTGGAAACCCGCCGTACAATTGAATTCATTGAGCGTTATCACTACAAGCGCAGCAATTTTAATCAGTTGGAAAGCAGGGCCATTTTACTAGCTTATATGGAACAACTGGATGGCAATCATGTAATGTTTTTGCAAAGCGATTACGAGGACGTTTTGGATCGTTTCGAGTCTACGCTGAAGCCGGTATACCTGAGAGAAGGCGCATTATATCCTGCGTTTGCAATTTTCGAACTATTCCGTGAACGCGCTTTTGATCGCATCAGCTGGATCTATGATACGCTCAATGGTGACTTTGATTTTACTCTCGACGAGACATATATACCAGACCGCGAAGAACTTAAGTGGCCAGAGGGTAAGGAGTCGGCCGATGATATGTGGCGGAGAAAACTGAAATATGAGCTGATTGGGGAGTTACTGGACGGAGAAACTATTGAAAAAGCAAAGGAAAGACTGGTTAAACGTTATGAGCGTTCGGAGCGCAGCTTCCGTATGATTGAGCCTCATGAAGTACAAGAGTACTTTTTAAATGCATACGCGGGGCTGTATGATCCACATACGACTTTCTTCAGTGTAGAGTCTGCCGAGGACTTTAATATCATGATCAGTAATTCCCTTGTCGGAATCGGTGCTGTGCTGAATGACGAGGACGGTTACTGCACAATCCGGGAATTAATTCCAGGAGGCCCGGCAGAAGCCAGCAGTGAACTTTATCCCGGTGACAAGATTGTTGAAGTGGCCC
>CAYQCG010000499.1:0-2181 GCA_964415925.1 uncultured Puniceicoccaceae bacterium
GTCGTGACCATCCTGACCCATCTTGGCGATCAGGATCCGTCGTCGTCTGCCCTCAAGACTTTCAAAATTATCAATCAGTTTGCGAACTTCCACTATTCGGTCGTCTCCATCCCGGTACTCTGCGGCATAAACCCCACTTATGCTACGTATTTGTGCACGGTAGCGGCCCCAGACTTTCTCCATTGCTTCTGAGATTTCACCGAGGCTGGCGCGTGCTTGCGCGGCCTTGATCGAAAGCTCCAGTAAATTCCCTTTCTTTCCGTTTGCACCGTTCTCCGCGCAATTGGTAATGGCTTCAAGTGCTTGCCTGCAGGCGGTTTCATCACGTTCTTCCTTCAACTTTTTCAGGCGTGCGATCTGCGATTCACGCACTGCCGTATTATCAATATCAAGAATATCCAGAGGGTCTTCCTGCTCAAGACGGAACTTGTTCAGGCCCACGATGGTTTCCTGTCCGCTGTCAATGCGGGCCTGACGGCGGGCTGCGGCTTCCTCGATCCTGAGTTTGGGCAGACCCTGTTCAATCGCCTTCGTCATGCCTCCCATCTCTTCGACTTCCCTGATGTGCGCCCATGCCTTCTGCACCAGCTGGTGCGTTAAGGACTCGAGGTAATAACTACCCGCCCAAGGATCAATGTAGTTACAAATACCGGTCTCTTCCTGCAGATAGAGCTGCGTGTTACGGGCTATCCGGGCAGAAAAGTCGGTCGGCAAGGCAATCGCTTCATCCAGCGCATTCGTATGCAAGCTTTGGGTACCGCCCAAAGCAGCAGCCATTGCTTCAATCAGGGTTCGCGTCACATTATTATACGGATCCTGCTCGGTCAGGGACCAGCCGCTCGTTTGCGAGTGCGTCCGCAGGGCCATGGACTTGTCACTTCCGGGATTGAACTGCTTAACTATCTTGGCCCAGAGCAGCCGGGCTGCGCGCATCTTCGCTACTTCCATGAAGTGGTTCTTTCCCTGCGCCCAGAAGAAAGACAGGCGCGGAGCAAAATTATCGATCGGTATTCCCGCCTTTAGACCGGTGCGGATGTATTCGAGACCATCAGCCAACGTATAGGCCATTTCCAGGTCGGCCGTAGCTCCGGCTTCCTGCATATGGTAACCGGATATGGAAATGGAATTGAAGCGCGGCATGTGTTCTGCCGTGTAGGCAAAAATATCTCCGATGGCCCGCATTGATGGTTCCGGCGGATAAATGTAAGTATTCCGCACCATGTATTCCTTCAGGATGTCGTTCTGGATCGTTCCCGATAGATCCGATAATCGGGCTCCCTGCTCCAGTGCTGCCACGATATAAAAAGCCATCACCGGCAGTACCGCCCCGTTCATGGTCATGGAAACCGACACCTTGTCGAGCGGGATACGGTCAAACAGGATCTGCATGTCGAGGATCGAGTCGATCGCCACTCCCGCTTTTCCCACATCACCGACCACCCGCGGATGGTCACTGTCATATCCCCGGTGGGTTGCCAGGTCAAAAGCCACGCTCAAACCTTTCTGGCCGGCCGCGAGGTTACGGCGGTAGAAGGCATTCGATTCCTCGGCAGTGGAAAATCCTGCGTACTGTCGCACGGTCCAGGGTCGAAAGACATACATCGTGGCATAGGGGCCGCGCAGGAAAGGAGGCAATCCCGCCTGATAGTCCAGATGCTCCATACCTTCCAGGTCATTCTCGGTGTAAAGCGGTTTAACCGGAATTTTTTCCAGCGTATCGTATTCAGATTCCTCATACGATTTGCCGGCTTCCATTGCAAACCTCTCTTTCCACTCATAGAGAAAAGACCGCTGCCCCGAAGGTGCATAGTCGATCTTTGTAAAGTCAGGTGTCTTCATCGCGTCTCTGTATTAGAATAAATTCTTTGTTTCCATCTCCGGGCTTAACGCTCCGACATGCCGTAGCAGTTTCCGGTTGAGGTCGTAGTTGTTGACACGAATGTGCACGAAGTCGTCTACCCCGGCTTTCCTGAACATGTCTTCATTGTCGCCCGGCGCACCCGCCACAATCACGTAGGGTGGTTCTTTCATCTCTTTTAAATGCTTTGCCAGTTCAGGCACCACTTCCGGGTAAAGCTCATCGGTGGATGTAATGACCACAATCTCGACTCCAATCTCCTTCGCTGCACCGGTAACTTCTTGAGCATCCTCAAAGTCCTTGTCTCCAAGCACCTGAAAACC
>CAYQCG010000500.1:0-2178 GCA_964415925.1 uncultured Puniceicoccaceae bacterium
CGGGAAAAATCTCTCTTTGCGAACAGCGGGGAAAAGACACATATCTGAGGGTTGAACCCCCAACGGAATTCATGCGTTACATGGCCTATAAGGGAAGTATCAGTATAGACGGGATTTCCCTTACAGTTGCGGAAGTGGATGAAAGCGGCTTTGCGGTCTGGTTAATTCCTCACACTCTTGAGGTCACAAATTTATCTCAGCATAAAGCGGGTGATACCGTTAATCTTGAGTTTGATTTACTCGCGAAATACGTCGAACGTTTACTGGACAAAACGATCAAACCCGCTTAAATTCTATACTTTACTAAATTACCAAAGATACCTAAGTATAAAATATAATATGATTCAGGAAGCTGACAACGCCCCGAAACGCAGTGCTGTTGAAGAGATAAAGGAAGACAGTAAATACTTGCGCGGCAGTATTTTGGATGAACTGGCCGATGAGTCTACAGGAGGTTACTCGGATGCGAGCCACCAGATTGGCAAATTTCACGGAACGTATCTACAGGACGACCGTGATCAGCGGCGTGAGCGCAGAAAACAGAAACTGGAGCGGGCTTTCATCTTCATGCTGCGAATTCGTGTTCCAGGTGGCGTTTGCACGCCTGACCAGTGGCAGAAAATCGACAGTCTGGCTGATTCACACGCCAATGGAACGATCAAGCTGACGACCCGTCAGGCTTTCCAGCTTCATGGAATCCTGAAGCACAACCTGAAGCCTACGATTGCTGGCGTAAACAAGGCACTGCTGGATACAATCGCAGCCTGTGGTGATGTTAACCGTAACGTGATGTGCAATCCGAACCCGGATGAGAGCGCTGTGCATGGGGAAGTCCATAAACTTGCCCGGGCTATCAGCGATCACCTGACCCCCAGGACTCACGCCTATCATGAGATTTGGCTGGATGGTGAGAAAGTTGCCGGTGGAGAGGAAGAGGAGGAACCCATTTACGGCAGGACCTACCTGCCACGCAAGTTCAAGACTGTGATCGCTGTCCCACCGAGTAATGATGTCGATATTTTCGCCCATGACCTGGGCTACATTGCAATTGTCGAGGACGGCAAGGTTGTCGGTTACAATGTAACCGTTGGCGGGGGTATGGGAATGGACCACAACAAACCAGAAACCTATCCGCAAACCGCCCGCATCCTGGGGTTCTGTTCACCGGAGCAGGCGGTAGACGTAGCTGAGAAAGTTGTTACGACACAGCGTGATTTCGGTGACCGCATCAACCGTAAACATGCGCGACTGAAATATACCATCGACGACCGCGGGATAGACTGGTTCAGGGGCGAAGTGGAAAGCCGTTTGGGTTACAAGCTTGAAGAAGCCAGACCCTTTGAATTTACCTCCAACGGTGACCGTTATGGCTGGAAAGAGACAGTTAACGGAAACTGGAACTTCACACTGTTTATTCTCAGCGGGCGTGTCCGTGATGACGAGACAGTGAAATTGAAGAGTGCGCTGAAGGAGATCGCAGAGATGCATGACGGAGAGTTTCGCCTGACAGCAAACCAGAATCTCGTCATCGCCAATGTGCCTACTGAGAAGAAAGACACGGTCACTGAAATTCTCACAAAGCACGGAGTAGATGCCGAGAACAGGCAATCTGGGCTGCGCCACAGTGCCATGAGTTGCGTGGCCCTGCCCACTTGTGGTCTGGCCCTGGCCGAGAGTGAGCGGATGCTCCCTGACCTGGTTTCCGAGGTTGAAAACATATTCATCGAGAACGGACTGCGTGATGATGAGGTTACCCTCCGGGTAACCGGCTGTCCAAATGGTTGCGCTCGTCCCTATCTTGCGGAGATTGGATTCGTCGGTAAGGTGCCGGGCAAATACAACATATACCTTGGCGCGGCGCACAACGGTTCACGCCTGAACAAGCTTTGGAAGATCTCCGTCAAGCAGGATGACATCCCGGCTGAGTTGACGCCGGTGATCCAGCAGTATGCCAGGGAGCGCCAGGATGGTGAACACTTTGGTGACTTCGTCGTCCGCGCGGGTATCATAGCCGAGACGACGGATGGCCGGAACTTCCATGAGGGTGTGCCGGAGAAGTAGTTTTTATAGTTGATTTATTATTAGCATGTAGTTAGTCAGCCATGATGCTGCGATATTATTTGCTAATTATTATTTTACTTCCATTTACGCTGGCGGCTGAGGATATTCCTGATGGGC
>CAYQCG010000501.1:0-2173 GCA_964415925.1 uncultured Puniceicoccaceae bacterium
AGTTTTTTTACACTACTTCTATCGCCTTGAACCATACCGAATTTAGTGTTCAGCAAATCTATTTGTCGTATTTCAGAGAATTTTTTAATGTTAAGTTAGAGGTTTATGACTATATACATATGCAGGCCGTTCTAAAGCAGGATTTCTTTGACCGTGATACCGTTCTGGTTGCAGAGGATCTTATGGGGCGGTATCTATGTTGCGGTCAGGACAACAGGACGATTCGTTTGCCGATAACCGAAGTCGAAGCCTACATTGGATTAGAAGATAAAGCCTGTCATGCATCAAAAGGCAGGACTCCGCGCACAGAGGTCCTCTATGGTCCACCGGGTTGCTGGTATGTCTATCTTTGCTACGGGATACATTGGCTCCTCAATATCGTCACCCGGTCCGTCGATCAGCCCTCAGCTGTCCTGATCCGGGGCATCGCAGGGCATAACGGTCCAGGACGTCTGACACGACACCTCGGCATCGATAAGCGCTTTAACACTCTCCCGGCTACTCCTCATACGGGCCTTTGGATCGAACAGGGTGAAAATTCGCCTCCCGGTCAATCTATAGTGCGCACCCCCCGTATCGGCGTAGATTATGCCGGAGAGAAATGGGCAAAAATGCCGTATCGTTTTCTCTTAAAAGAACATCCGTAGCCAATTTCCTCAATCTGTGGGCAAATCTGCCGTTATAAGCTCTGGGGCTGTATGCCCTCACACCCATGCCCACCTTGATGGCAAACAAAGTAGTCGATAAGCTGCGTGCAGTCCTCCGCGGGCAGCCCGGCCTCATTGGCGGTGAATACATCCAGCTGGTCTATCGGATGGCTTCCGAAGCCGTTTCCACATCGCTGGAAGATCTGGTCGAATTCATCAAGAGCGATGTCACCCTCACCGCCAAAGTCATCAGCGCCGCCAATACTATCGAGTACAACATTTCCTCCGAGCCGGTCAACACGGTCACTCAGGCGGTCAATCTCATCGGGCTCAACCGCCTGCGTCACCTTACTTTCTCCCTCCTCATGCTCGATAATGCCGGTCAGAAGACCGTTGCCACTGCCGAGCAACAGCACATGGCAGCCGCCGCATTTAGCAGCGGTCTTCTGGCTCAGACTATCGTCAGTGAGAAAAATGACGGTATCGATCCGGATGAAGCCTTCGTCTGCGGTTCCTTAAGGCACCTCGGTCGCCTCATGCTCGCTGCCGTCATGACTGACACCTATCGGCAGGCCGAAGGCCTCGCCCACGTTGTCGGCGAAAAGGAAGCTTACCGCGAAGTCGTTGGCCTCGAGCCTTCCGAGATCAGCCAGCAGTTGCTCCTCGATACTGCTTTACCTGATCGTATCCTTGGCAGTATGGAGCCCGTCTCCTCCTCCCTCTTGTTAAGCCGTAACCTGACCCCCATGGAGGAGCTTTCAGTTGTGTCCGGGTTCGCCGACAAGGTTGGACGCCTGGCCACGTCCCCCCATGCCACCTCCGCAAAGTTTAAGCAGGAAACACGTGACCTCTGCATTGAATTTCGTCAGCACGTTCCCGTAACCTCGGACAAACTGCCGGAGTATTTCCTCCAGATGAACCTGGATCTCAACCGTTTGCAACGCACTCAGGGCGTATCGCTTCCAAAGAATCCCTTCATGGAGCTGATCCGTGATCGTATGGATGGTGTCGAGCCGCGGCAGGTTCCCGCTTTGAAAGTGCCCAAGTATGTTCCTCCGGAGCAGAAGTTTGACAGTCCGCCCTCCGAGGATCCCGCGATCACCACGGGCGAAACGCCCATTATCTTTCCACAGACTCTGGAGCATAAAAGTGACCAGGAAAGTGTCCGTCTTCAGGTCCTCTATGAAAGGGGTGTAGAGGATATGACAGCCGTTATTGGGCAGAATCCGGTACCCCTTGCCAAAGCTTATCATATTACCATGGAAACCTTGCGCCTCGGATTCGGCTTGCATGAAGCCCTTCTCTTCCTCCAGCGCGATTCGGGTCCCATCTACGAACCGGCGCACGGCTCGGGTTACATCTATACACGCCTGCATAATGCAGTCGAACTCGACAAGCGCGACCGCAATGTCTTTGGGATCAGTCTTTCCCGTTGTGAGGATGTCTTTATCGAGAACGCCAGGGATAGGAAGATTCATGATTACTTGCCCCAGTGGCTCCAAATGGAACCCTCTATCCAGTCATTT
>CAYQCG010000502.1:0-2169 GCA_964415925.1 uncultured Puniceicoccaceae bacterium
CCGCAACGAACCTTTCTGGCCCGTGAGTATTCCGATATCCCCGAAATAAGTCCCGGCTGACGAGCGGCTGACCGTCATGTACTCACCGGTCTGCATTTTTTTCCTGAAAGCCACATTGCCATCAAGTAATAGAAATAAACTGTTCGATGTAGCACCTTCCTCAAAAATAACTTCTTCATCGCCAAATTCCCTAACGTCCGCAGTAGACTTGAGCTTCTCCAGTGATTCTTGCCTGATGGTTTTAAAGAATGGGTGCGCTGTTAATTCCATAGATACCCTGACTTACAGATAGATAATTAACCGATATAATCCATCCATCGTCAGAAATCTAGTATCATCTGAATCAAGGTCGAGTCTAAAGCATGGTTATGTTTGCTTGAATCGACGCTCCCAGTCTTCTTCCCGGTTGGTTACGCTGCTTTCCATCCGGCGAGTCCGGCGCTCCAGTGATTCCATGCGGCGTTTCAGTCGGCTCAGAGCCAGTTTTCGGTCACTGGCATAGGAGTTGTAAAACTCTTGTTCATCGTCATCCGAAAACGGCAGGACCGGTGCCGGCTTGAGCATTACAGCGGCGATGACGTAGGCAATCGGAACAAAGGGGAAGGCAAACAAAGACAGGATGACTACCACCAGGCGGATCCCCAAAACAGGCAGTTCGGAATACTCGGCAAGGCCACGGCATACGCCGAATACAACGCCATTCCGGGAACGGTAAAGTGTGCGGTTAGTGTTGGTTGTATATGTTGTCGCGTTCATTTTGAATACTTTTCCTTCTTTTGCTCTTCCAGTAAAAGGGTTTCCAGTGTGTTGATACGTGCTTCCAGTTGATTTAAAATTGTATGTGCTTCTTGCAGGAATTGGACATCTTCAGCATGCTTCTGCTCTAGATTCTTATAGGACTTACTGCGGGTCAGATAAATTGAAAAGATTATCGTGCAGCTGATGATTAACAGTGGCAGTCCGAAGATGATGAAAAGGATAAAAACGGCATTCCAGTCTACTGATTCCATCGTTACAGCTTCCTACGGATTCCTGGCTTTTTCACGCTCCTTATCGACCATGAGGGTCTCAAGTGACTCAATGCGCTCCTCAAGACGGTTGAGTGTTTTGTGCATCTGCTGGATGAGTTGATCCTCTTCAATAGATTGCGCTTTTGTCTTCTTCGCATCTTTTTCTTTCGGATACACTCTGTCGATAATCGTATTGATTGTGACAAAGAAAAGAATGATGAAAACGATTGCCACCGGCACCATGAAAGGTGCGAGATGAGCGGGTATGAAGGCCAGTGTTTGCATGATTACGAGTAGGGTTGATCATTAGGATTATCGAATGAAAACGAACTGATCAATCCAGAGTTTTTTCTCAGGCCTCAGGCTTTTTGTCTTTGGCTTTCGACTTGAGGTTTCTCAATTCCTCCTCGATTTCCTCGTCTGTTTCCAGTCTATCAAATTCTTCACTAGCAGATGGCTTGCGGCCATAGTTGATTAAATCGGCATCCGCCTCCATACGGTCGATCCGTTGCTCAAAATGCTCGAATCGAGTGATTGTGTCGAGGTTGTCTGCCCGGCGGATATTCGACTGTGCAACCTTGCGCTTGTTGGCCTGAATGTGGCGTTGTACGAGCAATCGATGCTTGTTGCGGGCATTAGCCAGTTTTTCCTCAAGCTGCTGTATATCATTTTTATACTGGTCAATCACTTCTTCAAAGTGGCGCAGTTCGCCCTCTCGGGCATCCACCTCTTCCTGGGAATTGCGTTTTTCAACCAGAGCTTCGCGCGCAAGGTCTTCCCGGCCTTTGTCGACAGCCATGCGTGCCCTCTTTTCCCAATCGCCTACCCGCTGCTCAGCAGCTTCAAGATCTCGTTCGACGCGTTTACGGTTGGCCATGGCACCGGCACAGGAAGCTTTCAGCTCCACCAGGGTATCTTCCATCTCCTGGATCATGAGCTTGATCAGCTTCTCCGGGTCCTCAGCCTTATCCAGCATCGCGTTGATGTTGGAATTTACGATATCTCTAAATCGTGAAAATATACCCATTGTATGATCTCCTTTTAAGTTTATTGATGCTTCTATTATAACAAGCTACATGCCAATTTCATGTGTTCTTTGTAAGTATATAATAAACAATAAAATAAACACTATTTGTAGGCATTTATTATTTTTCAGGTT
>CAYQCG010000503.1:0-2163 GCA_964415925.1 uncultured Puniceicoccaceae bacterium
AAAACCGGCAGGCGGGCGACCGTCTCGTGGGTTCGAATCCCACCCCCTCCGCCATTGCTCACCGCTAAATGCCTAAATCTGTTGAGATATTCCGGCAAACTTCGAAATAGACCCCACAATCTCTCCCACACCAATACCGCGATGAACGGTGTTCCGCTGAGCGAGCTGCCTGCAGTAAAAGATGCCGAAGTAAACTATTAGCCACTCAACACACCAGTTGCACAATTCGCACCTTCGCCGGCCGCTATTCACCAGAATACAGACTCTGTTGCTTTAGCGGCAGCACATTCTGTCGTGAGGCATCATGCTGGTTGGAGGCGTTTTTGCTCGCGCCTCACAGCGGACAACCAGCCCTTCCCAGCTCTCCAACGATCTGTCCAGCCGGAAGCCGCTTCAGAGGCATGTCGCTTTTACCACAGTGAGGGCTGGAAATAGCTGGGTTCGGTTGATCAGCTTCGTACTGGTCCAGGGGAGGGACGCGGTTGCGAAACGTGACTTTAGCGCGCTGTTTGATGAAACCATCCCCGAAGCAAGCGCACTCCGTATGCCCCGCCACTCGTCGGAAGCATCAGAAGGCATCGTTATGCTATAAGGCTTGCGCATTGAGATCGATGGCCGCGACCCTGCGAGACGGCTGCTGATGTGACCTTCTTTGTGGGTTGGGCGCCGGCCACATGCGATCGATCAGTGTCATCCCCTGACTGATACCACCGCTTGATCGACGGCTTTCATCGCTTCCGACATTATGCTGGCAAGGCCCGATTCGCTCTACTCAACAGCTTCGCGTCACCACAGCCTGAAGCCCTCCACAATCCCAATACGAGTCCGCCAGAACTGCCGCGCATTCTCGCCCCGGACTCTGGCTGAACGGCGCTGTGCCAGCGCCGATGCCGTAACACGCTGCCGAAAGCTCACTGACTGCCTGTCCAGTCATAACGCGCCCATTTTTCTCGAGCCTATGGAGGCCGTCGGCTGGCTGGTGGGGGCCAGGACCTGGGTTGGCAGATTGTGGAGCAACCCGGGGTCGTATGCGGAGCCGGACTGTCGCGAGGGTGAACTGGAGTTCAGGGGTCCTTTTCCTGCCGCCAGTCGTGCTTGCGAATACAGCACTTGCCACCGAGAGTCCCTCACAGCCAAGCTCTAACGCTGGAAACATCGCTCTGGCCGGCACGAGTGCCGGCAGACGACGCCCGGGCAACGCCACTTGCATTGTGCCCCGTATACTTCACGCTCCCCTGGCTGGTAGCTAGGGACGAGAGCGAACCTGTACCGTCGTCGCATGACCGCCCCACGTGGCCCGCGGTGTTCGGCCTCAACCAAGAGGCTTTGCCGTTAATCAAGCATTTGGCGCCAAGCAAGCGCACGCCACATCGCAGCCTACGCTGGGTCAAGTGCATGATTTAGTGGTGCTTTCGGAGTTTGGGATCAATGCGATTACAACGCTGAACGTGCACGCCACGGAAGCGACGATATCTTCCACTAAGGTCTGATGCAGGGTTGCCAAGCTCACAGTAGTCATTGCGCTAAAATTCTGGTTTTATCTTCGTGGTGGTGTCTCACCGGAATGCGACACCCAAATCTGTCGTCGACCATCTGCAGCGGCTAGCAAGAAAAGCTGGACCATCAATGACAAAACGATCTGGACTAACTTCCGAGGAGTGGGATCGTGCATTCGGCTCCCGTGAAGAAATGCGGGACCATTTCAATCACCTGTTCAACACTGATGATCGTTTCCGACATTGTTATTTTGAGATCCGTGACTTTGTCGTGGATTTTTTCAGTAGGGAATATGATTACTTCAGTGTAGACGAATCAACAATGGATCCAGATTTTGATTTATACGAAGAATATTGCGAGCTGAATAGTACTGGATATACCTGTTGTCGGGAATTTGAATATGACTTTTTTCAAAAAATTAGTGTTTTTCTTGAAAATAATGATGACATTCATGTTCAGATCTTGGCAGTAATTACGATTTCAATTTTTAATAAGAGTGAGTTATTTACGACATTTGAGGAGAACGAAATGGAGAACATCAAGAAATCATATCCGGAACGTTTTTTCTTGAATCTACCGGAAGCATTCACTGCCAACGATATGACGAATCCTATTAGAGCATTTCCCGATCTGACTGATTCACAGGGGATTCCCGAATCGGTCCGG
>CAYQCG010000504.1:0-2159 GCA_964415925.1 uncultured Puniceicoccaceae bacterium
ATTCCAACCTGAGTTTCAGGGTAGGGGGAGAAATCGTTAATATCCCTATAGTACAGGGGCTGAGCGTGATTGCGGGAGATTTGATCGCGCAGATGGACCCTATAGATTATGAACTTCAGCTAGCCCAGGCACGTGCGAACCTCGCACAGGTTAATGCCCAGGTTGTCCGGGCCAAAGGTGAACTCGACCGTATTCGTCCCCTCTATGAAGCTTCCAATGTATCCAAGCGTGATTTGGATAATGCCCAGGCTGCCTACGATTCTGCTGTAGCGCAACTGGATGCGAGCCAGAAACAGGTGGAACTCGCGGAGCAGCAGTTGGCTTACACGCGCCTGATTGCACCGCGTGATGGCACAATTGGGATGGTTCCGGTGGAAGTGAATCAAATTGTCCAGTCTGGGCAAATGATCGCATCTCTCCTCAGCACTGAGGCACTGGAGATGAATATCGGTATTCCAGAAGTCCTGATCAATCAGATTGAAGTCGGTGATTCTGCCTATGTTACACTGGATGCTGTCCCTGGTGAGCGTTTTCAGGCGCGTGTTGTAGAACGCAGCATCATTACCAGTGCCAGTTCTACTTACCCGGTCAAGGTTGCCCTCGATCAAGTGGATAACCGCTTGCGGCCAGGTATGATTGGAGACACTACGCTACTGTTCCCATTGGTGCAGGGAGAAAAATATATCACCATTCCGCCCTTATCCGTTGTTGGACGTCTCGATGAGCGTTTCGTCTGGGTATATGATCCGGCCACAAGTAGCGTGAGTAAACGAAACGTAACAACAGGAGCCTTAACTATAAACGGCCTCCAGGTCATTAGTGGCCTGCAACCGGGGGATATGATTATTACTCGTGGCACCCATCGGGTAGATGAAGGGTTGACCGTCACTCTCTTAGAAAACTAGCGAAACTGATTAACTATGAATATAGCAGAGTGGTGTTATAAGAATCATATGACAACGGCGGTTGTTGTCGTTCTCATGTTACTGGCGGGCATATCTTCTTACTTTTCCCTGCCCAAAGCGGAGAACCCCGACTTTACGTTTCGTACCGCTCTTGTCATTACAGCATTCCCGGGAGCAACACCGCAGAAAGTCGAAGAGCTTGTTACCGACAAACTCGAGGAAGCGATCCGCACCATTGCTGATGTTGATAAGATAAAGTCCCAAAGTCTCAGTGGGCTTTCTATTATCACTATAGATCTCTTTGAGTCGACCCCCTCCGGCAGGGTTCCTGATAACTGGAAAAAACTCCGGAATAATATCGAAGATGCTCAGCAAGACTTGCCGGATGGCGCGATGACACCCTTCGTTAACGACGATTTTGGGGATATATTCGGCATGGTCTTGGCCTTGAATGCCGATGGATTCAGCTACAAGGAGCTAAAGGACTATGCGGATGATATCCGTGATCGCCTCCTGGCTCTGGATGGTATCGCAAAAGTCGACCTCCACGGTGCCCAGGAGGAGCGTGTATTCATAGAGTTCTCCAATGCGCTCTTCGCAGAGCGGAATTTAACACCATTCATCCTTTCTCAGGCTATTGGTAGAGAGAATATCATCCTACCAAGTGGCGATGCACTCGTTCAGGGAGAACGGGTCTTGATACAATCCACTGGTGAATACGGATCAGTTGAAGATATCAGGAATACCACTTTACGGGCTCCTGGTTCGGATCAAGCCCTCACCCTTTCGGATGTTGCTACGATTACTCGGAGTTACATCGATCCTCCGCGGAAGCTGGTTCGTTTTAACGGAAAGCAGTCATTGGTTATTGCTGTCAATATGAAATCAGGTGGAAATATCCTGACCGTTGGTGAGAGGGTACAACAGGAGGTCAGGGAAATCCAGGCAGGTCTTCCCATCGGGCTTGAGTTGGAAACTATCATGTGGGAGCCAAAGTTCGTTGACCGTAAAATCAAGGACTTCATGGGCAACCTGGGCCAGGCCTTCCTTTTCGTCTTTATCGTAATGCTGATTACCACCGGGCTCAGGACGGGACTTATAGCCTCTTCCCTCATTCCCATGGCTATCCTGATGTGCTTTGTCCTCATGCCGGTATTCAATATTCCCTTACAACAGATTTCAATCGCCTCCCTGATTATTGCTCTGGGTATTATGGTTGATAATGGGGTTGTGGTGAGTGAGAATATACTCGTC
>CAYQCG010000505.1:0-2128 GCA_964415925.1 uncultured Puniceicoccaceae bacterium
TGCCCCCGCTTCAAGTATAGTATTTATCATTTCGAGCATTATTTAGATTTTATCTTTCCAGGTTCAGGTATCTCTGAGTACCTGTTCAATAATACCGGTCTTTTCTGCCTACTCCTGATTTGAGCCAGAAGTAGATAAGGCCGATAATGAGGGCGACAACAGCAACGGGAATCAATACGGGCAACACGAGGGAAACCAGTAAGATTGTTGCCAGTCCGATGAGCAGCACAAGGATCAGCGGCAGCATGTCCTTAATCATTTTCCAGGGGTCGTTGTTCTCGTTCACCCGCCTCCTCCTTTCCATTTGATTTTGGAAGACGGATGACAATTGAGCCGATCACAATGGCCAGTCCAATAACCGCTAAACCCCCTCCAATCGGCGTCATATCCGGGCCTGTGCTGCAACCGTTGAGCAGGATAAGTATCAGCAAAATCACTACAATCATGCGACACCTCCTTTCCACTGGCTGCATTGTTTACGAAAAGCACACCACGAACAATGCATACCCGGTTGTGGATAAAAGCGTTTGTCAGCGATGCCTTCAACCGCTGCCTCCATCATCAACCAGAAACGTGTAATGGCTGCTTCATCGGCTGGCGGCAGGGTATGGACGATGATCTTTGGGGTCCTGGTTTTAACGAGGAAGACCAGTTCCCGCGCCTCAACCTTTTCCCCCGTTGCCTGTTCAATTACGAGCTGATAGGCCGTCAACTGTAAATCGTGTTGAAAAGCCTCAACTTCGATATTGGGTGTCGAGGCTGTGGTTTTGTAGTCAACCGGGATATTGCCTTCCTTTACCAGATCAATGTAGCCCAGCAGCGGAGAAGAAAGCTGTGGAAAAACCTCCAGCAACATGACTTCAACGCCTTTGGGAGTGGATTCGGACTTTGCATGTTCGGATTCCAGAAAAACACGGATCAACTCCTCGCCTTTGAGCAATGACTTTTCCCGCTCCCCTTCCTTGAACGCTACCTCATCCTCTTGTGCCAGTTCCTCGAATGCCTCCTTGTAGTGCTTTAGTATGACATCCGCTGAACTGTCCCTGCCCCTCCAACGCGCAACATGATAAGCCTGAATCGCCGCATGAACACTTTTTCCCAAATGAAGCGCGGGAGATACAGGCGCGGGCAATGCAAGCACACGCGCAAAGTAAAACCGCAGCGAACAGCCAAGGTAATCTTTTGCGGCACTTGGGGAGATGTGATTGAGTCGCCCCTTAGAAGATTGCTGAGTGAAGGGTTTTGATTCCCTGGCACTGTCAACAATTGTTGTCATTTCACCTGGCTGCGCACTCATCGTCCACCTCCATTTCGTGCATAACTGTTTCGACGATAACCACTTTTACGACTGCCTGAGGAACGCTTGCCGCCATATTGTTCGAGCAGTTCATCGATCAAGCCCGATGCCTCAAGACGGTTCAGCTCCTTAACACCCTTGCCAAACCGTTCATGCGAGAGATTTTCCACCTCATGCTTATCGACCTGGTTTTCATCGATCACCTTCAGGATCAGTTCGCGCTGCTTCTCACTGCACGCCCACTCATTTTCAGGGGATTCGTGTGGTTTAGCGGCGTGACTGTTATCCGGCAGCCAGCCTGATTGTTGAATTTCCTTATCGACGGAGCTTTGCAGTAATTGATACAACCGCGCCGTCTCCTCTGGAACCTGCTTTATATCATTGAGTTCCGCCCTGATCGTCACCCCGTATTGATGCGACGAGTAACCGGGCAGCCCAAGTTTCTTTGAGTAATTAGCCTCCAGCACCAGTGCCATCAGCCCCTCCTTTCACTCTTCGACCTGCACACACAAAAAAGCCCGGATGTCAGGTCGAAAACATCCAGGCAATTTGAAAGGTAAACCGTTTACCCTCGATTATATCTAACGCGTATTGTGGTCGTGTTGCAGGGAGAGGTTCCGTTGGCCAGCTATTTTACTTGCGGGGGCAGCGGCGGCGGAACCGACAATTATTAGAACGATTAGCTATGCCAGCGGTGTTACTCTGATTCGCTTCATCCAGCCCGAGCACCCGAACTGTGAAGCTCGTATTAAAGCCGTCGTATGGCTCCTCGTGTTTTGGTGCACCATCTGCCGCTTGCACACCAAAGGTGTTAGAGGCGGGATCGTAGAA
>CAYQCG010000506.1:0-2126 GCA_964415925.1 uncultured Puniceicoccaceae bacterium
CCGTATCCCTGAACCGCAGGTAGTGCGCGGTCTGCTTGTGAGCGGCAGGGGCATGCGGAGTCTTGTAGGCTTCGACGAGCATAAACTGTGTCGGATCATCCAGCTGCTGGACGAAATCGAAGCGGGCAATACCGGGTTCCTTCAGGCTGTTTGCGGCGTTATCGATGCAGAGGGCTTTGAAGTCCTCGATGCACTCAGGTTTAATTTTGAGATGGACGTGTACGACGAGCATAATAATCGATTGGATTCAGGATCTGAGATTGTTCGCTGAAAGGGTAATAATCAAGGCTTTAGGTAAGACGGAGGGACGGTTGCAGCGTAAAATCCCCTCCGCTCAGGCAACCTTTGGGGTCTAACCATGCTGCGAAGGCGATCATACCTGCGTTGTCGCCGGTATGCCTGGGATAGGCAATATGAACCGGTAGATTATGTGTTTCACCGAGCGTGTTGAAAGCTTCGCGCAGGACAAGATTATTGGCCACACCGCCGGAAAGCCCAAGGCTGGCAAAAGGACCCTGATCACGAACCGCCTGCCCCACTTTGGCAATCAGGGCATCAACCACAGCCTGCTGATAGCTGGCGCATATATCGGCCATCTGCAGCTTTAATTCTTTATCGCTGATATGCTCAAGCTGATAGCGCAGGCTGGTTTTCAAACCGGAGAAGCTGAACTTGAACTCATTACTGTCCGCGAAAGAGCGCGGAAAATCATAGCGCTCGGGGTCACCGCCGCGAGCCTGTTCTTCAATGAGAGGACCACCCGGGTAAGACATGCCGAGCAGCTTGGCGCCTTTATCGAGCGCTTCTCCGGCGGCATCGTCAACTGTTTGTGCCAATAACTGTATGGTGAAATCAGGATTGAGCTTAAAAAGCAGGGTGTTTCCGCCGGAAACGATCAAGCCCAGGTGCGGCAACTGTTCGTTGAGGTTATCCGGGAAGTGATCCTTATTAGAATCAAAGAGAGGAATGAATACTGACAGGGCATGCGCACGGAGGTGGTTGACCCCGGTCACAGGGACTTTCCAGGCAATTCCAAGGCTCTCGGCTAATCCCATGCCCATGGCCAGACAGCCCGCCAAACCCGGGCCAACAGTTACTGCGATGGAATCGGGGGTAGCACCGTTGAGCGCGTTCTTAAGATCAGTAAGCATATGCGGAAAATTCACAAGGTGCTCACGGCTGGCCAGTTCCGGAACAATACCGCCATGCGGGGCATGTTTTGCCACCTGGGAATGCAACCATTCGTCGAGCCGACCCTGTGTTGGCTCGAAGAGAGCCAAAGCCGATTCATCACAAGAACTTTCCAAAGCTAAAATCACGCGTTAGGAATATACAGGCGGGCTAGCAGATGCCAAGTCTCTAGGTGTGATTGCTGAAGAACGGGGCTTCTCGAATTGCTTTCTCCAACTCGTCACGCTGAATGGGCTTGCCGACAAATGCATTCATACCGACTTGAATACACTCATTCCTCTGCTGGGTTGATGCTGCAGCAGTAAGCGCTATGATATAAGGCTGTCTATCCTCTGGTAGCTCATTTCGGATCTTGCGTGTCGCTTCCATACCGTCCATTTCAGGCATTTGCAGGTCCATGAGGATGACATCAAAGGCAGTTTGCTGCAGAGCATCAATCACCTCAACGCCATTGTTAACACACGTAGCCGAAAAACCAATACGCTTCAGGAGGAGGTTGGCCACTTTCTGGTTTACCATATTATCCTCTGCCATTAACAGTTTGAGTCCTCTGGCGCCATTGATCCCGGAATCTGCGAAATCCCGCTGTGTATCAGTAGTGATAATTTCTTGATACTTACCTGGCAGTAAGAACCGTACAGTAAAGGAAAAAGTGGTTCCCTTCCCAACCGTACTTTGAACTTCAATCTCCCCACCCATGAGGTTTGAAAGTCTCTTGCAGATGGCCAGGCCCAAACCGGTGCCCCCATAATTACGAGTGGTCGAGGAATCAGCCTGGGTGTAAGGTGAGAAGAGTGTTTCCAGCCTTTCCTGTTTAATCCCGATACCGGAATCCTTTACAGAGCATTTAATGACAATACTATCGTCTTTGATGGCTTCATTCAGGAGCTCCGTTCTAATCGAACCTTCAGAGGTAAACTTCACGGCGTTGCTCA
>CAYQCG010000507.1:0-2117 GCA_964415925.1 uncultured Puniceicoccaceae bacterium
ACATTATCTTCTTCTTTTTTGAGCTCTTGAATTTCAATGCCAAGCTCTTTTATCCGCGTATACATCAGGTTGTTGGTACCGTGGATTAAACCACCACCTTTTTCGATGATCAGCCCATCTGCCAGTTTTTCAGTTGCCAGTCGTCCACCGATCCGATCTCTTCCCTCAAGGACGATAACACTTTGATTCACCTTGCAAATCTCTGATGCGGCAGCCAGTCCAGACATACCTGCACCGATTACTATTGTGTCGTAGGATTTCATAATTAATTCCTCACTGTGTTATCCACTGTATTATGATTGGTATACCCACTTTATAGACATAGCGAGGGTTATATCCAGCTTATGATGGACAATGTCCGAATTGTGAAAAGATACTTTCCACATATTCTACTTTTAAATAGTAGCTGCATGTAGAGATTTTGTCAACATATGTTGACAAAGCTACATTTTGTATCTGACGTATAATCATAAGTGACAAAACTACTTGCAATATCATCAGGCAGACAAAAATATGGTAGAGATCATCGACATACATGGACATTTAGGTGATATTCTGTACGGGAAAGACATCATCTATGAGATAGATAAACATCTGCCACCAAGTAAGGATGAAGATCGTTATATCGGGGCACTCAAACTGGCCTTATCGCCGTTCATAAATCCAAATTCACGTCTATTTGAGGTTTTTCTCAACGAAAATAGCGCGCAGCAAGTTGTAAAAGCACATATCCCCAGGAATAACGCGTGCACCCTGGAAAACCTCGGTAAGGTAATGGACGAGAATGGTATCACTGGAATGGTCGTGCTGCCGGTCTACCCATATGTGAGCTTCGAAGATGTACTGAAAGCCTCCCAGGTAGACAGTCGGATCATCCCATTTACAGCAATCGATTACCGTTTGGGTAAGGATGCCGGAAAAAAACTACTGGAAGATGTAAAGCAGGGGGCACAGGGCCTTAAGATACACCCCATAATCCAGAGTAAATCGTTGTTGGACGAAGACACTATCGAGGCGTTACGGTACTGGCAGGAAACCGATAAACCCGTACAGCCGCATCTTGGTGTTTATTACTACTACCCACCAGAAGATAGAAACCGTTATCGCCCCGAATTTGGGAAGTATGAAGATTTCAGGCAGCTTTATCAGATGTTTCCCGATATCAAATTTATTGCCGCGCATTCGGCTGGATTCGAATGGCATCGCCTGATCGAAGATGGAAAAAATCTGGACAACTTGTATATCGATCTGTCATTCGTTTCTCGTGTACAGTTGCGAACCTACCTGAAGAAGTGGCCAGCTGAACGGTTGTTGTTCGGATCTGACTGGCCATGGGGAAATCCGGAAATCACACTGAAAGTGATTGATCTCACGGTGAAATCGCATGACGTGAAAGAGATGCTTCTTTATAAAAATGCCAAACGTCTATTGGGAATCAAATAGTAACCTTGTTTGAACACTAAACCTTCTTTGCAAACGAAATGAGATGAAATAGCCTCAAA
The DNA here is from genome assembly GCA_964415925.1 of uncultured Puniceicoccaceae bacterium. Classification (GTDB taxonomy): domain Bacteria; phylum Verrucomicrobiota; class Verrucomicrobiia; order Opitutales; family Oceanipulchritudinaceae; genus CAYQCG01. The sequence goes on from CAYQCG010000507.1 coordinate 1,503, forward strand.
GTCCTTGACTCATACCGATGCTTAATGCACTAAGCTCTTGCAGTCAGCGTCAATTTAATCGTCCTGTCTGGCGGGTCTGTTTTCTTCACTCATCATGTCGATACCGACCACAATAGCCAGAATAAGCGGATCATCCTCGCCAGGTTCGATCTCAACGCCGTAGCTGTCGCGGAGACTAAACCACGCCTTGGATACTTCTGCGACCTTCTTGCCACGTCGTTCAATGGTGTATTCGAGGTCGAGAATGTTGCCCTGAATTTCCAGATCTGCGCCATCTGGAATGGACACGTCCCATTTATCGGTGAATACGGTGAACATCGCCTTCTTCAATATAGCGAGTGTTTCGTCATTAGGGCCTTCGATCTCCATCGTCTCACGGATGCGAAGCAGCCGCTGCTGGATTTTCGCCAGCGTGTTGCCTTCCATATCCTTGACGTGCAGCGTTTCACGGACGGCCAGCAGTTTGCCATCTACATGAAAAACCTTCTCGCCATTTTCGTCTTCAATGAAGAAATCATCACCGAATGCGATCAACCGTTGAATCAGTTGATATCGAGTGGGATTATCCCGGTTACGCCAAAACATCATATCTCTCCTTATTTGTGATCAATTTAG
>CAYQCG010000508.1:0-2116 GCA_964415925.1 uncultured Puniceicoccaceae bacterium
AGGGAGATTTAGAAGAATGAAGTATGACGTTATTGTAGTAGGTTCTGGGGCAACTGGGTCTTTAGTTGTCGATCACTTCATTAAGCAGGGCAAGAGAGTCTGTCTGCTAGAATTCGGGTCAGATGGTATCTACTTTCCAGACAATGCACGGGCAACATGGCGCGGCGATGTAAGGACAGTTGAAGAAGATGGAATTTTCTTCTCCGAGAATACATGGCCGGACGTAAGAGATTATGGAAACCCACGAGCTCAAATCGAGAATATCCAGGGGAAGTTTAGATTTAACTATAATATGAAATTCGGGTATGGTGGATCTGCAGCTGTGTGGAGTGGACACAGCTTTCGGATGCTCCCTGATGACTTTAGTACTAGTTCAACAGCGGGCTATGGTCGGGATTGGCCCTTTAGCTACCAGACGGTGATGCCTTACTATGATAGAGTAGAGGAAATTTTCGGTGTCAGTGGGCCACGAGACAATGATGACTGGCCTTGGGAAAATAACTTCCAGTATCCCGCATTCAAACAGAGCTATCTAGACTCCGTTGTCCAGAAGGCAGTGGCTCCTTATTTTCGATTGGTTCCTAGTGCACATGCTGTAAAAAATGCTCCTGCATTGCAAGGTGGGTGCATTGGTGCACGTAGTTGTGTTGCTTATTGCCCGAGCAACGCATTGTTTCGACCAAATCATCATTTAATCGAACCACATCGGGAAAACGACAGGTTAACGACAATCTTTGAAGCACAAGTCTATGCGCTTACCCTCACAGACTCGGGACGAATTTCTAAAGTTCAGTATTTCAAAGATGGTGAGACTCAGCAAGTAGAAGGCAATTATGTCTTTCTTTGCGCCAATACTATTGAGAACATACGTATTCTTCTAACTAGTGAGCAAATAGTTGGTATACCAGTGGCCAACTCTAGCGGTCTGCTTGGAAAGTACTTTGCCAGCCACGGTGCTGTCCAGATGACTTTGTTTACCAACGAGCCAATGTATGTTGGCAGAGGACGACCGAGCACCTCGGTTGCCCTTAACTCTGCAGTAGAGGTAGATCGCAGAGTAATTAATAGTTACATGCTTGAAGTGTGGAACTACAATTGGCTCCTCGGCACGGGAAATACTGCATTCAGAGGCTTTCGCCAGGATACCCGTCATTGGGGTAGAACTCTTTTTAAAGAAGCAGAAATCCTCGACAGGCAGACCATCTTATCTCTAATATTTGAGTTAGAAATGCGAGAGGAAAACGAGGTTACACTATCCCAGAGGCGAGACGACAACGGGTTTCCAATTGCGCGTACTAACTTTCAATTGAGTGAGCGCGACCAGAAAACATTCGACGAGGTTAGCAACTATGAACTCCGCTTTAACAACAATCCTAGCGTTGATAGATGCCGTATCGAGGGCCAGGGTCTAAATGGTAACCATCCACTTGGCGGCTATTGCTGTGGCACTACTCGCACAAATGCAGTAGTCGACGAATATATGCGTTCATTTGATCATGAGAATCTATATATCCTTGGTGGGGGTGTTTTTAACAGCACAAGTTGCTTCAACCCAACTATCACAATTGCAGCACTTACACTTAAAGCTCTTGATGATCCAAGACTCAATTGAACGGTGATAACAAGATGAGAATCGACAGGCGTGCTTTTTTGAGATTAATTGGAAGCTTTTCAGTTGCCGCTAGCCTACCTAACTTCGCCGCAAAAACACATCAGCTTTCTGCCCAAGAGAGCACGCTTGACCAACTTATCCTGGCCCTTATGCCCGTTGATGCAGACACGTCTCCCTCTGTTATTCGCGCTTACCGAGATGTACTCGAGCGGGAAGGGCGGCGCATTGAAGATTACGAGTTAGTGATTTCTACCTTTCAAATTGCATATGCACCATATGCTAACCGTGAAGATTTATCTGCACTGCGCAAGGCGGAGCGAGCTGTACAAGATATGTTAAGAAACAATGGGATCAGCACTGCCTTTAATCAAATCCTCGATAGATTTTATGCTGAAGTAATCTACATCAGAGAGGCGCATGTCAATATCTATCCGCAGGGTCTATTTCCACCCTATCGACAATCGCCTGACTGGGAAACCTACGATCAACCCCCATCTGGAACAT
>CAYQCG010000509.1:0-2110 GCA_964415925.1 uncultured Puniceicoccaceae bacterium
CGGGGGTGAAGATATCCGCTGCGAAAATGATAACTTCGGCTCAATCAGCGGAGGAGAAAACCGTTACTAAAAAGGTGGCAAAAAAGAAGAGCGCAAAGAAGGACAAGAAGGAAGAAGAGATCAAGAACCTGACGCACCGCAACCGCGACACACCGGCGGTGTTCAAGCTACCTTCAAAGAAACAAACACCGGTTATTTTCACGCTGGAAGATGTGCGTGAAGTGCTGAAGAACAAGAAGGCGGAAGAGGAGGAGACCGGCACGACAACGGTAGCGACACCGGGCCGCAGGAACAACCACAGCAAGGTGGCGGAAGATACACCGGTAGAACAGCGCCAACTGGGTGCGGCGACACTGGACGACATTCTTGGGACAACGGCGGCCAAGCCATCCGAAGGAGGCATCAGCACGGCAATGGGTAATGTGCCGAAGAAGTGGATGAAGTATTACAATATGCTGATGGAACTGAGGCAGCATGTCTGGGAAGAATTGAACCTGCACACGCAGAACACCCTGAAGCGTTCGGCGCAGGAGGATTCGGGCGACCTGTCGAGTTTTTCCTCGCACATGGCGGACAACGGGACAGACGCCTTTGACCGCGATTTTGCGTTGAGCATGGTATCGACGGAGCAGGAAGCCTTGTCGGAGATCGATGCGGCGATCAAACGAATCCACAACGGAACCTACGGGGTCTGCGAGGTAACGGGCCAGCCGATCGCAAAGGAGCGGCTGGAAGCAGTGCCCTTTACCCGATTCTCGCTTGAAGGCCAGGCGGAGTACGAGCGAACGAAGCGGAAGAACCGCCGGGGTGGAGCAACCCTGGACGTGGAAGGGGACGAAACGATCAGCTTCTCTGACGACAACGGAGACGAGTAAGGAGGCATGCCCGAAGTCAGGCAGGGCAGCATAGGAGGCTACCGGTTGTTTGTAACACTGGGACTAGCTGTCTACCTGCTGGACCAGGCGACGAAACTGTGGATCCTGTACGGGTCGGGTCTGGAGCTTGGCGCGTATCCGCCGTTCGGTGGCTATGAGGTGATACCGGGCGTATTTGCTATCGTCTACGCGGTGAACGAGGGAGCGGCCTGGGGGATGTTCAAGGGCCACAGTGAATGGCTGGCCTTGGTGCAGGTGGTGGCTCTGGCGGCTATAGCGGTATTCCGGAAGCAACTGGAGCTGTATCGAATACCGGTGCAGTGGGCTTTTGGGCTGATCACGGGGGGAATTTTGGGTAACCTGACGGACCGGATACGTTTGGGGCATGTGGTGGATTTCCTGGATGTGGACCTGCAATTTTACCGCTGGCCGACCTTTAATGTAGCGGACTCTTGCATCGTAATCGGGGTGGGATTGTACTTGATATATTCGTTGCGGCAATCCAAGGAAGGGAGCCAAGGGCGTCCTAAAAGCACATGAATTACGAGCAATTCATTAAAGTCAGATTAAGTGGATAAGGTAAAAACCGTAAAGGCAGGACTAGCCGAATAATCAGACTAACGATAGGTGAGTGACCCCAGATTTTGTTAAAGTTTGATAAAATGAGGGTGTAAAGTGCAGGTGATCATGCAATTGTATTGAACGGGGGGCGACAAGTACTATATTTGTTGTCACCATGCACCCTACTCACAACGAGTCCGTGAAGAAGAGCGACGGAGGCTTTTCACTTGTTGAACTGGTATTTGCGGTAGCAATATTCGGTTTTCTCGGGCTGACGATATCGTCGACGGCCCTGTATTCCCGTATTCAGGCAGAAAAGAACATATACGGGAACATGGCCGCGACAGCGACGCTGGGCTATGCGGAACAGATCAAGAACATGACTTACGCGAAGGTCCAGGCCTGCGTGAATGACAGCACGGTGCCGTTACCGGCAGTGAGTGTTGAGTCCGTATTGACGGGGAATTTCGGGAGTCTGGACGATCCGTTGCTGACCGGCCCAAACAATGTAAACGTGAAGCAAGTGCTGATCGATATCGAGTATCCGAACACACCGAATGAAAAGCGGATCATGATGGATTACGAAATGATGGTTCTACTGAATGATTTGAGTAAAGTGAACTAGACGAAATCAACAGAGATAACCTAGCAGTATAACTACAAGATGCCACAAC
>CAYQCG010000510.1:0-2109 GCA_964415925.1 uncultured Puniceicoccaceae bacterium
GGGAAAGCCAACAGGCCCACACCCCATCCAGTTCCGTTTCGTTTCTATATTACCCTGAACGAGGGGCGACTGGAGGTCCACCGCGAAAAGGCAGGCCGTCCAGTAGTAGTCATTTATCAGACCCGACCAGCACGGGGTCCGGGACCCTTTAAACTGGGGATCACCGCATCCAGGGAGCTGGTCGTTTTCCAGGAAAACGGTAAAGAACCCGAATTCGCCTGGCGAAGCCGTTGATGATTAGAGCGCTAAACCGGATGCAATAAGACTGTAGGACTGATTGTATGTATTATTCCAAATGATCGCCAATCAGGTTTCCGTTCTTGTCTGCTACACCGGAATATGGATGGTTTACCACTGCCTTCCAGGCGATTTTGCGGAATATACGGTCAAGCTCCTTGCCTGGATATCCTGACTCATCCGGAAAACTAATATTTTCGCTGATCAGTTCAGGTGACTTTCCATAAAGTGTGGCATAAAATACATAGCCTTCCAACCGTTCAAAACCCGGTCCTATATGCCCTAGTCGATCTCTCCAAATTGAGCGTTCTTGTCCACCAACAGCTTTATACAAGCCATCCACACCAGGCAGATTCCCCACAATGAACAATTTGGCCGCTTCCGTAAATGCATCATTTGTTGGGATAATAAATACATTCCCGGTCGTTTCACTACGTACGGTTTCAAGCAGCGAGTAAAATGACTTGTTTTTCTCACTGCCCATCTTTTGCAGCACTTTTTCCGTAAAGAAGTCTTCAGTTTCCGGAAGAGTACTCATTCCGAATAAGCTCTCCAATTGATAGAGTTGCGGCCAGGCATCCATCAGGTAAAACTTCATGCCCGGATTATATTTCAGGCAGAAGTCTATCCAGCATGTGTAGAATTCAGGTCTGTCGTTGAAATAAGCGCCCCACAGCATGGCTTCCCACTCGTAATTTGATATCGCGGCAAGGAGTTTGGGTACAGGCTTGCCGTCAAATTGATAGATTCCGTTTTCCTGCTCCCATTTGTATCGTGCACTACCCGTTGCGCCACCACCAGTGTGCAAGCTCATGGGCTGGTCAAATCCGGCAGCCTCGGTTATTAAAGGCAATGCCTTGTAAGCCGGAACCATAAAACTATGACCCACCCCGACAATGCGGAGTGCTCCATCTTCAGGTTTGGGAAATCCGAGGGCATTCTCTGGAGCAGGTGCGGAGCGGGCCTTAGGTCCACTCTTGTAGATTTCCATAATCTCATCCGGAGACTTCTTGCTGACGGCATAATCAGGGAATGATCCCGTCTCCCACCCAGGATGAAAACTTATATTTTGACCACTCGTCTGACCTCGCCGGTTATCTCTGCTGGCCCTCGCTGTTCGAATTTCCCTCTGATAGGCACGCGCTTCTTCAATCGATAGTTTACCATCACCATTCGCATCCGCTTCAGGAAAACGCATAAGCAACCGCTCAAGCTGTGCTTCTGTGGGCTGATTGCCCTGGGCAACAAGCGAAATTGCAACTACTGATAAACCAATAACAAGTATTATGTTTTTTAGAGTCGTGGGCATAATATAGGTATAAAAAAGGGTTGCTGTTTAAAGTTAAACTGACTGGAAAATAAGGTTAGTTTTGGTGTATGTTTCAAAGAACCTGAGTGAAGAAATCTCAAATGCCCCATCGGTTTTACTCGTTTCTTGCTCGATATCCAGCACTCCCTTCACGTTTGCCAAGCAATAGGCCCTCTTAGTGGGATGATTCCAGAAGAACGCAGGTTTTACTGACTCTACTCACTTTCCCTGGCCAGTGTGCTTCCCACGTTGCTCAGGTCGATGGGTTGAATGCCCAGTTTTTCTGCCGGGGATCCCGGTTTAAAGCGATAGATGCGTAGCTTCATGGCTTCTTCATCGAACATCGGATCAACAAATAACATACCGACCTCTGCGCCGTCTCGATTCCCTTTTGCAATGAGATCCTGGCCGGCCTCGAATTCATCAGCACGGTTTTGGACATAGAAGATGGAGTTGGAAGACTTTGTGATCACATCGGTTACCTTACTACCGTTTTCGGTCATCCAGTTTTCGCTATTCAAAAACCTGGAAGGATAAGACCCCTTCGTATAAAATAAAACCTG
>CAYQCG010000511.1:0-2102 GCA_964415925.1 uncultured Puniceicoccaceae bacterium
ACGTGGGTAAGGGAGAGGACGTAAACGGCAAGGAGTGCCGGGTTATGGTGCTATCGACCCGCGAGCAACATATCCGCAAGGATAAAGCAACGAGCAATATATGTTCGAACCAGGCTTTCCTTGCCACATTGGCAGGCGCATCGATCCTTGCACGAGGCGAGAACGGGCTGGCCGAGAGTGTCAACACGGCCCGACGCAACGCCCTGGATGCAGTGAGTCAATTGCTGGATCTACCCGGCGTTGAGCTCGCTTTCGCGGATTCGGCATTTTTCAACGAAGTGACCCTCAGGCTGAATAATCCCGTTGGCGATGTATTATCGCAACTACGGACAATGGGTGTGCAAGCCGGGGTGGATGCATCAGGCCGGATTGATAAAGGGATGAACCTGTTGAAGCTAAGTTTCAGCGACCGTCATTCCAACAATGATCTGCATGAGTTGTATGAATGCCTGGAATCAGTGATGGGCTCACGGGGAAAGGGGAAGCATCCGCTTCCAGAGTTACCGATCCAGTTCGTACGAGAAACGCCGGTTAACCTGCCGGAGATTCCGGAGGAAGACATCCGGGAATGGTATGCGAAATTGAGCGACCTGAATGCGAGCCCGGACAACGCGCCCTACCCGCTTGGGTCGTGCACGATGAAATACAACCCGTATGTCAACGACTGGGCGGCGACCTTGCCCGGGTTTACGAACATCCATCCACAAGCGCCGGAGCAAGACGCACAAGGTTGCCTGGAAGTGCTCTACGAAATTCAGGAATGGTTCAAGGTGATCACCGGACTACCTGCGGTGACGACCCAGCCGGTAGCGGGTGCGCAAGGCGAACTGGTGGGGATCAAAATGATGCAGGCCTACCATCGTGATAGAGGCGAGGGACAGCGCGATGTGGTCTTGATTCCAAAATCAGCCCACGGGACAAATTTCGCCACGGCCGTGATGGCTGGCTATCGTGGAAAGGACGGGATTGTGCTGCTGAATGCGGACGAAAACGGATGTGTCGACCAGAAAGAATTTACGGAGAAACTGGAACAATACAGGGATCGTCTGGCTGCAGTGATGATCACGAATCCGAACACCAGCGGATTTTTCGAAACCCAGTTTGCCGACATGGCGAAACAGGTACACGACGCAGGCGGACTGGTCTACATGGACGGGGCAAATATGAACGCAATCTGCGGCTGGGTGAACCTGGACAAGCTTGGTGTGGATGCGGTGCACCAGAACCTGCACAAGACCTGGACAATACCTCATGGCGGTGGCGGCCCAGGTGATGCAGTGGTAGCGGTAAGCCACCGGCTACAGGACTATCTGCCGGGAATGCAGGTGGTTAAATCGGACGAAGGATACCGGACTGAGAGACCAGCCAAGAGCATCGGTTCCTTCCAGAGGCATTGGGGGAACTTTGCCCATAAGGTCCGCGCCCTGACCTACCTGTATCGACTGGGCAGTGAAGGGGTTCCACGCCTGAGTGCCGTGGCGGTGCTGAGCGCACGCTATCTTTACGAGAAACTGAAGGGTACTTACCAGACCTTGCCCAAGGGCGGGAACCTGCCTCCACACATGCACGAGTTTATCCTAAGCCTAAGTGCGGAGGAATTTACCAGGCTGGAGGAGGCCGGATTACAGCGTTCCGAGATCCTGCCGCAAATGGGTAAGCTGTTTCTGGACTTCGGCTACCATGCGCCGACGATGGGATGGCCGGAAGCCTACGGGATGATGATCGAACCGACAGAGAGCTATACAAGGAATGAGTTAGATAAATTTATCGAGGCGGTGAAATCCATTCATACTACAGCAATGGAGAAGCCTGATGTCCTAGGCAATGCACCTTCAACAACACCAGTGCAACGGATCAATGAAGTGTCAGCGAATCGCAGCCTGATATTGAGCGAAAAACTGACTTCATTACCGAAGTTGCCCGAATAATGGTGACGGCGTTCGGTTATCGTTCAAGGACGGAATAACTCATAAAACTTTTTAAAGTTTAATCGAGTTTAGACGTAATGTGAAAGCATAACACAAGTCGCATCATTGTGCCGTTCTTTTTATGAGTCTTTCGGGATTTTCTTCTGAAACAATACATCATGATAATCCAATACG
>CAYQCG010000512.1:0-2087 GCA_964415925.1 uncultured Puniceicoccaceae bacterium
TCCTGGGTTCGACCCTGCCTGTTCAGCACCGCCGCCTCCAGTGTGGTCGCGCGCGAATTGTTGGGGTCGTTTTCTAGCGCCGCGCGGGCGTCGGCAAGTGAGCCTTCCAGGTCGCCTTCTACGGATTTGATCCCGCCGCGTACTGCCAGCGCCTCGGAGTTGCCGGGGTCTATAGCCAGGACCGCGTCCGCCTCTTCACGCGCGCTGTCCTGCCGTCCGGCGATCAGGTAGATCTGGGCAAGCTTTGCGCGGGCATCCAGTCGCTCGGGATCGGCTTCGACAGCCCCCTTGAGTTGGGCCACCATGGCGCGCAGGTCGCCTGTGCGCTCCATGATGCCGGCCAACTGCATGCGCGCCTCGGCATCCTTGGGGTCGATCTTGAGGACGTTGTTGAACTCCAGTCGGGCCTTGTCGTCGTTGCCATCGGCGACATATTCAAGCCCCCTTTCCATGTAGGCCTCCTTGCGGCCTTCGGAGTCCCCGCACCCACTGAGTGAGGCTGCAAAGACCAGGAGCACTGCTGATAGGGGGATGGCTTGCTTTAGACGCATTAGCGACTTCTCCGAGGTGGCGTTAAATCCAAAAAACTAGTTCTAGGAAACCGGCGATGTGAAGACCAGGCCGCGTACGGCGATCACGGCGAGGACGACGGATATGAACGCCCGCGAGCTGCGGACACGGTCAACGCGCTTGGACAGCACAAATTCCGCCGCATAGAAAACGATGAACATCTTTGCAATAAAGGCGCTGATCCAGGAAGAGTTGCCCAGCGAATCCGACAGTACCGGTATAAAAATGACCAGGAAAATCACCAGAAAATCCAGGGTGGTGAAGCCAAACACGGAATTCGCGACGTAGCGCACTGCCACGACCACCATGACGGCCAGCACGGCAAAGCCGAAATTTGAAATCGTCTCCAGTGATGGCGGCAAGCCCTGGAACTGGACCAGCAGGTAAACCACGGAAGCCAATGCCACGTAGATGCCGGCTCGCTCAAACACCAACAGCGGCGACTTCGGCCAGGCCAGCAAGCCCACCGTGAAAAGTGCGCTGAGCCCGGCAGCCAATATGCCGATATCCTGCGGCACCGTGCGGGTGGCCGTCACCGCGAACAATACGTAGGCGATCAGGCTGCCGGCGACAAAGCGATAGCTCCAGAGCTGGCAGAAACCGCTGCGCTGCAGTTGCTGGAACATGCTCGATATCCGGTGACGACGTTCACCACCCGCAGCGTCGTTGCGCAGTCGAAAGCCCAGGGCGACACCACCCTGGAACAGCATCCCGATCAGGAGAAACAGCAGGCCGTAGAGAAACAGGATAAAGCCGTCGGAGTTGTAGCGGAGGAAGAACGCGCCGGTCACCAGCAGCGCCTGCACCAGGTAGATGACCAGGACGGCTTCGTAGTGGTCGAAACCGACATCCAGGAGCTTGTGATGGATGTGGTTCTTATCGGGCTTGAACGGTGAATTACCCTCGTAGACCCGCTGGCCCATCACCAGCAGCGTGTCCATGATCGGCAACCCCAGGATCAGGACGGCGATCGCCGGGCTGAGCGTGCTGTCGACCTGTTGCGTCAGCATGATTGTCAGGACGCCGATGGCGAAGCCAAGAAACTGGCTACCGGCATCACCCATGAAGACGGTGGCCGGATGGGTATTGAAGCGGAGAAACCCGATGATGCTGCCCATCACCGCCAAGGTCACCACAGTCGTTACCGAGTCTCCCGCCATGTAGGAAAGCACGGCAATTGCGGTGAGGCTGAGTAGCGTCGTGCCGCCCGCAAGGCCATCCAGGCCGTCCGCGAGATTGATCGCGTTGGTCACGCCCATCAGGGCAAAGATGGTGAACGGGTAGGAAAACCACGTGGGCACGGGTTCCAGTCCGGCGAGCGGCATGTAGTCGACCCGGACACCGCCCAGGAACACGACGATCAGCACCGCGGCGAGCTGGCCTACGAATTTCAGCCGGTAATTCAGGGTGCGCATGTCGTCCCACACGCCGAACACCAGGATGATGACGCTGCCCAGCAGAAGACAGGCGTATTGCCGGGCTTCGTGTCCCCAGTACAGGATCGGGATAAAGGAGCC
>CAYQCG010000513.1:0-2083 GCA_964415925.1 uncultured Puniceicoccaceae bacterium
TGTAGATCCGCACTCCCGCTGATCAATAAAGGTAATTTACCGGATAATGCATTGAGGACCTTTCCGCCATGTCCACGTGTAGCGTCCTTGTTTCCGGCTTCAAATACGGGAATGGAATTGAGTAGTTCAGCAGATCCGGAACGGACGTTGCGCTTCTCCAGTATTTCAGCCATTTCCGGATTCGCCTGTTTCCATGCTTTATAGGTTTCCTGCCAGGCATCATACACTTTCTTCCGTTCTATTTTCAGGTCCTCGTAATGCTTCATGACATCATCCGAAAGATGGAAAGTCTGCTCAGGTAATCCCAGGCCTTTTCGGGCATCCTCGGAGAATTTTGCGCCACCTTCTCCGTGCGCTTTGGCGGTTCCCGCCACTTCCGGTATCCCGCGTCCGACTTCAGTCTTGAGAATTATCAATTTCGGCTGGCCGTTATCATTTCTGCGGGCATTTTTCATTGCCTCGGAAATGGCCTGCATGTCATGCCCGTCTTCTACAGTCGTTACTTCAAAACCGTAAGCTTCATAACGTTTGGCAGTGTCCTCGCTTTGTGTTTGATCTGCCATTGCGTCGAGCGTCACCGCGTTGGCGTCATAAATTATAATGAGGTTGTCCAGGCCGAAATGACCCGCAAATGCAGATGCCTCGGACGAAACGCCTTCCTGCATGCACCCGTCACCGGCGAGGCAGATGACATGGTTGTCAAAGATCCTGTGTGATTCCGAATTAAAATGAGCTGCGGCCATTTTCTGGGAAACCGCAAAACCGACGGCATTTCCCACACCTTGTCCCAACGGGCCTGTAGTGCATTCCACTCCCGGTGTATCACCAAATTCAGGATGGCCGGGGGTCATCGAATGTAGTGATCGAAAAGCTTTCAAGTCCTCCATACTCACGTTATAGCCCGCAATATGCAGCCATGAATAGAGGAACATGCTGCCGTGTCCGGCGGAAAGAATAAAGCGGTCGCGGTTCAGCCAATCCGGGTCCCTGGGTTCAAATTGTAAGTCATGGGCAAACAATACGGCACCCAGTTCAGCGCAGCCCAGTGGTAAACCCAGGTGTCCTGAGGAAGTTAAATGGACAGCGTCAATGGCGAGCCCGCGTGCTTCGTTTGCGGCTTTTTGAAGAAGCTCAATATTCATATTTCTGGTATCTTAGGGTTTATGCGATCCTGTCACCTTGTATGGCCTGCTGACTGTCCAAGGCAATGTCTTTCCATGCTTTTCAGTAAAACTGTTTTTCCCTGCTATTTTATCGGGTATTATCCTCAGGTAACGTTAAGGAAGCATGACAAACAGGTGAAATTTCTCTTGGCTGCAGGGACATGCTTGACTTTCATGTTTCAAAGTATGATTCTCGAATCACCAATTTAAGTTCATACACATTTAGTCTCTCAACCACCAACATTAGTCGCTTACCATGTTTTATCGATCGTTGCTTTGCTGCGTTCTGTCAGCATTCATCTGCACGACAGTTTCTGCAAACGGACCAGACACCGAGTTCATTAATTTTGATGATCCATTGTTAAATGACCGGGATTCCATCGGTCTATTCTATGCAGACAATGGCATCTTCTTTGATGTCCGAGATGTAACTCTTCTGGATTATGGTGTCTCCGGGCCTCCCAACGGTCCGGATCCTGATCCCAATAAAGCGGGTGCATTGGTAGATCTTTTTCTGACCTTTACGCCTCATCTGGTTTTCCAGCTCCCACTGGATTTTATCCAGTTTGATTTTATCTCCACGGTTCCAACCGATGCGGTTAACATAACCTTTTACGACGACAATCTGGATCCAACCGAGACGATCAATTTAGGTTCTCTGGGAGTTGCACCGGGTACTGATGGATGGACAGACACTGGAATCATTAATCTGACCACTGAAGATTCAACTATACTTTCCTTCGAACTGGATCCAACCGATCTCCCCAATCTTTTCAGTGGTGGACTCCTGATAGATAATCTGGAATACGCTCCCACTCCAGAACCGGGGACCATCGGACTCTTGTGCTTTGCCAGTCTTGCAATTTGGTATGGCTCCAGAAGTTACGTTCAGAAGAGAATCTTTAGGTCAAATAAAAGCT
>CAYQCG010000514.1:0-2083 GCA_964415925.1 uncultured Puniceicoccaceae bacterium
ATGCCTTTAATTGCCGGGCAGAACCATTTTCCCAACGATACGCAGTCATATAGTTACTGGAATTGCGTGCCATACCAACTGCTACCTGACCGTTTTCAGAGACTTTATTAATAGTTTGTATCTTAATTGGACCAAATCGATCCAAATTAATTATTTCACTGTCATTATAGTAACCGGCGTAATGGCCTATGTAGCCAAAGAGAGTTTTGCCATCGGCTGACATAGACTGAATATCAAAATCAATGAAACGAAAGTCCCCTTCATTGAAGATTTCCAATGTGAGCTCCCCTTTAACATTGATACATGCAGCGCAAAACAGACTTGCAAAAAGAAAGCTTTTTACGAGTTTCATCATTAATGAATGCATAATACTTAAAGGAAAACTGTCTAATTATTTATGCACATAACAAATAGATATTAACGTAAGGTATGCTCGCCATTAAATGTTATTGTCTGTATTTCCTAACTTTACAGTTTGTACGAAATAATTGATTTTATATTTATGAAGCTCAATACCCTTTGCCTGCATGCCGGACAGGAGAAAGATCCGGCGACCAACGCTCGTGCCGTTCCTCTCTATCGCACAACCGGTTACCTTTTCGACAATACGGAGCACGCCGCCAACCTGTTTGCCCTGAAGGAGTTAGGCAATATCTACAGCCGAATCATGAATCCCACACAGGATGTGCTGGAACAGCGCGTGGCGGCGATGGAAGGGGGCGCAGCAGGCCTGGCCCATTCATCCGGCACTGCGGCAGTTTTCAATTCCATCATCAACCTTGCGCAGGCAGGAGACAACATTGTATCGGCCAACAACCTCTATGGCGGCTCCTATACGCAATTTAACGATCTCCTGCCGCCGCTTGGGATCACGGTAAAGTTTGTTAATCCGAATGAACCGGAAAACTTTGCCAAAGCAATCGATGGCAAGACCAAGGCGCTCTTCTGCGAGACTTTGAGCAACCCGGGCAGTGATATTGCGGACATCGAAGCAATCGCCAAAATAGCCCACGACAATGGAATCCCGCTGATTATCGACAGCACCTTTTCGACACCCTACCTGACGCGCCCGATCGACTTCGGGGCAGATATTGTGATCCACTCACTGACCAAATGGCTGGGGGGACACGGTATCGGAATTGGCGGAATCGTAGTGGATTCGGGCAAATTCAATTGGGCTAACGGAAAATTTTCCCTCTTTGACGAGCCGGACACCAGCTACGGTGGGTTGCGCTGGGGTCACGATCTGCCGCCGGAACTGGCACCGATTGCCTACCTTCTGCGCATGCGCACAGTGCCCTTGCGCAATCTGGGAGCTTGTATATCTCCGGACAACGCCTGGCAGTTCCTGCAGGGGATTGAAACCCTGCCCTTGCGCATGGAACGTCACTGCGAGAACGCATTGGCGGTGGCAAAGCATCTGCAGGGTCGTGAAGGTGTGGAATGGGTGCGCTATCCCCTGCTTGACGAAAAGACCATACCCCTGGCAGATAAATATCTCAGCGGAAAAGGTGGCGCCATGGTGGTTTTTGGTATCAGGGACGGTGCGGTCAACGGACCCAGCTTTATCGACAACCTACAACTGCTCAGCCACCTCGCCAACGTGGGTGATGCCAAGAGCCTAGCCATCCACCCTTATACCACAACGCACAGCCAGTTAACCGAGGAGCAAAAGGCTGCCGGTGGCATCACCGCCGACCTGGTGCGTCTTGCCGTAGGGATCGAACACATCGACGACATCATCGCGGATATTGACCAGGCACTGGACAAGGCACTGGGCTGATCACCAGCTTGCTTTTTATCAATGCGAACCTGATCGCAAGCGGTCATTTGTCATCGTTTATGAACGTCAAGAACCTCCGAATGGTGGTGTTGTGGCATACTAGCCCAGCAGCTTCCTTGCAGACTCCAGCGTATCTGCCTCTATGGGCTTCTTATCGGTGCGTTGTCGGCTGATACGGGGAAAGCGCAGGGCCAGTCCACTCTTGTGACGAGTCGACTCCTGAATCCCCTCAAAAGCCAATTCGAAAACCAACTCCGGATTGACGATAAGGACAGGGCCGTGGCGTGAGAGGGTGTTGCG
>CAYQCG010000515.1:0-2081 GCA_964415925.1 uncultured Puniceicoccaceae bacterium
ACAAATCCCAGAGGATACACCAGAGCCATCCCGAGGCGCCGGATCAGGAAATCGTATTCCAGCAGTGCCGTATGTACCACCGCCACCGACAATATCGACGTGCCCAATATCAAGCCCGCCGCGATCGCCGATAACACCAGCGAGAACAACGGGCGCTTGAGCTGCTCCAGGCCTTCCTCGATCGCCAGTTCCAGTACATCGTCCGGATGTCGGATCGATTCGTCATTCCGCTTGATGATGACAGGCAGATACTCGCGGTCCTCCTGCGAACGTTCTACACTGCGCTCCGTAATGGAAGACGGTTTCGGTGTGCTTTCCTTCTTCCCGGTTAAGGCTTTGGCTGTTTCTTCATCCATCAGGATACCCCTATATGCTCACTCAATCATTATTCAACAGTACGAAATTGGATCGTGTCGATCATTCGTTCACCCGCTATCGAGGTCGTGATCACCACCAGCGGATCCCCGTCCTGGCACCACTTGCCTTGCTTCAGTCGGTTGAACGCGTTCCGCACCGTTTCCTCCGGAACTTCGCTGAAGTCCATCAGGAACGGCTCAATCCCCCACAGGATCAGCATCTGCTTGAAGACATCCGGCACATCCGTGAACGCGTACACCGGGCTCTTCCTCGGGCGCAACGCCGCCAGCGAGCGCGCCAGGAAACCGCTTCGCGTAAACACCAGGATACCGGCCCCGCCCAGTTCACTCCCCAGAATCACCGCACTGCGCAGCATCTTCGCCTTCGGCGTCTTCAAGGCCAGGTCCCGGTTGTAGGACGGCCCCTCCGACAACTCAATTTTCCGGATGATTCGCGTCAACACCTCCACGCATTCCAGCGGATATTCGCCCACCGACGTCTCGCCGGAGAGCATCACGCAGTCCGCCTGCTCCAGCGCCGCGTTCGCCACGTCAGTGATTTCTGCCCGCGTCGGCATCGGCGAATGGATCATCGACTCCAGCATGTGGGTCGCTACTATCACCGGCGTCCCCTGCTCGCGGCAGACATTGACTGCCCGCCTCTGCGTCAGGGGCAGTTCCTCGTACGGTATTTCAATCCCCAGGTCCCCCCGCGCCACCATCAGACCATCACTCGCTCTCACAATATCATCCAGGTTGCTGATCCCCGACTGGTCCTCGATCTTCGAAATAATACGCGCATTCGACCCAAGATCCTTCAGGTAACTCCTCAGCAGGTCGACATCGTCTGCCTCCCTCACAAAAGACAACGCCACAAAGTCGACCCCCATCTCGACTCCCAGCTTGATATCCTCATGATCCTTCCGCGTCAGTGCCGGCAAGTTCACCTTCACCCCCGGCAGGTTGATGTGCCTCCGACTCCCCATCGGCCCGGGTATGATCACCTCGCACAGCAGGTAAAGGTCTGTCAGCTCTATCACTTCCATCCGGATCAATCCGCTGTCCCCCAGCACCGTGTCGCCAACCTTCACATCCTTCACCAGACCCGGGTAGTTCACCGTAACCGCCGCAACGGACGTGTCCCCGTGTGCCTCCAGTTCCTTTTCATGGATATAAAAACAGACTTTGTCCCCCTTCTTGAACTCAAACGGCTCATCCACTGGTCCCGTCCTCACCTCCGGTCCCTTGACATCCATCAGCGTGGCGACTTTCCGGCCGGTCTTCTCACAGGCTTGATTCAACCTCTCCAGAGTCCGTCTCGTCCACTCATGGGTCGCATGGGCCATGTTCAGTCGGCAGATGTCCACCCCTTCGTTCAGCAGCTTTTCCAGGACCTCCGGGCTTTCCGTTGCCGGTCCAATCGTAAAAATAATCTTGGTATGTCTATACGAGTATCTCATCTTCCCCCTTAAACAATCTCAGCAGTTGCCGGGCCTGTGTTCTTTATTCTGGTTGTAGTGTTTTCTCTTTCCACTTCCGCTAGACCGCTTCCGTCAGATCGAGCATCGGTGTCATCCCATAGACTGGATCCACCACCCGGATGGAAGAGGCATACGCATTCGCCGCGGTCGCCGCAGTTACCAGTTCTACGCTGTTACAGTCCTTCGATAAATGTGCAAGATAGATGTGACGCCAGCGTGCAGATGTCATCTGGGTGAGAAACTC
>CAYQCG010000516.1:0-2080 GCA_964415925.1 uncultured Puniceicoccaceae bacterium
CTGTTGCAAAGGCTTGTTCGTCATCCTCAACCTTAAGTTCGAGAGCATAGGCACCCACGAATAATACGGGCTCAGCTGCCAGGCTTATATTTCCATCGGAATCCACAACAAAGTTGGTTGAACCGTCACCAGTCAGCTCATACGTCAGCTCTGTGTCGTCCGCATCGGTAGCAGCCGCCGTTCCCACGGGGGTTCCTGGAGCGGCATCTTCTTGGATGCTGAAATCGTAGATAGCCTGCGCAAAAACAGGAGCTGTATTCGGTAGAGGACTAATCTGTATCGCAAAAGCATCAGTCCTGAAATTGGTACTGCCATCGTTGACTTCAGTGAATAAACCAAAGGCTTCCAACGTACCTTGAGGAAGTGGTTCAGCCAATGTGGCGGGAGCTGGAGTTAGGGTGCTGCCCGAAACGAAATCCAGCGTTCTCCATTCGGAGGCCGAACGATCTAATTCAACATTCTGAAGAACAGCTTCACTATTGAAGTTAGCCGCTGAGCCTACAATCGTATTTGTAGAGGCTGATTCGCTGACGTACCATTGGCCATCGATGCGTAGGGCTACTCGTGTAGCCATAACATCGGAATTGTGCCCTTGATACCAACTGAAACTGTAATTGACCAGGTCGGTAAATGGAAGGCTGAATTCTTCCGTAAATCCGAATCCGTAGGTTTGTTCGACCAATCCGGAGAAGAAAAAGCCATTGTCCAGAGATTCACTTGGACCCCCGGCATTAATATTGTCCTGATTTGCCGGAGCACCTGCGAAGCGGGAAAGTACCCCACTGGGAGACTCGTTACTATCTGTTGCTTCGAGCCCGTTATCTACAAAAGCTCTCCATTCTGCATTGCTCAAAGGCTTATTGTTATCAGGGTCTAAGTTTCCAAAGACTTCCCGATATACCGTTTGCTCGACGGTACCATCAACGACCACAAGTTCAAAACTGACCTCATCGCTTTCATTTCCGCTGTCTGTGGCAATTACTTTTACAACCAGAGTGGACTGCTCGATTGCGTTTACAGTGAAGGTTTGTAGATCAGCGTCAAACTGAATCCAATTGGGTAGTGGATCGCCATTGTCCAGAGTAGCGCTATAGGTCAATTCCTCATCCTGGACCGGATGTTCGAACAAGCCTTCCGGCAGAACAATCGTTCTTTCCTGGCCCAAAAATGCCAGTTGATCCGGCAGGATACCGGCCAGGACAGGTGCAGGTTGCTGATTCGACAGGCTTACTTCAGCACTTTCGGCATATCCAATGCGAATGGCCCGGGTTTTCACTTCACTACCTTTCGGCAACGTGAAGGGTCCGGTATAAACCTTCCAATAAGGTTCATCATCCACCTTATAAGCTATAGACGCGCCCTCTGTAGCACAGGTAATGGTGAGTTCGTCGTTGGCGCCCAGGCTGGGCACCGGATCTTCGGTAGTCGGTTGTGCGCCGTTCGGCCAGCCCGCGTTGCGGAGTGCTAATTCAGCAGCCGGCAAATCGCTGACATCCGGATCGGCGGTGCCTTGTGTTTCAATCATCCAGGCATCCAGTGCGGCTTTCAGTTCGTTGAACTTATCCGTATATGTTGGATCATCAGCCAGGTTGTTGACCTCATGCGGATCCTTCGACAAGTCGTACAATTCATATTCCGGGCGAGTATCTGCCAGCCAGAGAGACTGGATGGGGTCTCCTGTGCCATTATCTTTCATAGCCAGAATCTCCTGCATGATATTCATCTGATCCCGGTACTGAAGCGGCTGAATATAAGGACGATCGACATCGTAATTACGGATCAACTTGAATTGCTGGTCACGCACCGCGCGAATGTAATCGTAGCTTTCGATCATCCGGTCTTTGGCTGCATAGATGTAAGTCCGGTCTTGATTTGCCTGGACATCGCCCAGGAAGGCTTGACCTTGCATATGATCCGGAACAGGCACGCCGGCCAAGGATAATAAGGTCGGTGCCAAATCTACCGTACTAATCAGTTCTTTGGTTACTTCGTTAGCGAAGCTTCCATCGGGGAAACGCACAATCATGGGAATGCGGATCCCTGAGTCATAGATCCAGCGCTTGGCACGCGGTAGGCCGGC
>CAYQCG010000517.1:0-2069 GCA_964415925.1 uncultured Puniceicoccaceae bacterium
TTTGGCGAATGCAAGCCCGAGGGCGGCATCGATGCCCATGACCTCACCGGTGGAGCGCATCTCCGGACTGAGGGCGATGGGGGCGCCCGGAAAGCGAATGAAGGGGAAAACGGATTCCTTTACAGCCCAATAGTTGGGGACAACCTCTTCAGTGAAGCCGAGTTCGGGTAGTTTCTGACCCGCCATGATCAGGGAAGCCAGCTTTGCGAGCGGAACGCCGATCGCTTTGGAAACGAAGGGTACAGTCCGGGAAGCACGAGGATTGACCTCGAGAACGAAGAGCTGGTCGTCCTTGATGGCGTACTGGACGTTCATGAGGCCAATAACTTTGAGGGCTTTGGCGAGGGCCTTGGTAGCGGCGCGGACTTGATCGAGCATCAGGTCACTGAGGGTATGCGGAGGCATAACCATGGCAGCATCTCCGCTGTGCACGCCGGCAAATTCGATGTGCTCCAGCATTCCGCCAATAACGGTGTTTTCCCCGTCACTGACGGCATCGACATCGAGTTCGATGGCATCTTCGAGGAATTTGTCGAGGAGGACGGGTCGGCCCGGAGCGACTTCGAAAGCCTGGCTGAGGACGGAGTGCATTTCCTCGTTGTCGTAGACAATGAACATGCCGCGTCCCCCGAGGACGAAACTGGGCCTTAAGAGCAGCGGGTAGCCGATGCGACCGGCCTCGGCGAAAGCTTCATTCTCGGTCATGGCGATACCATTTTTCGGCTGCTGTAGCCCTACCTGATGGAGAATGGCCTTGAACTGTTCACGGTCTTCGGCGGCATCGATCGATTCGGGACTGGTGCCGATGATATTGACGCCGTACTTTTTCAAATCACTGGCGAGATTGAGCGGTGTTTGACCACCAAACTGGACGATGGCGCCACTGCATTTCTCCTGATGGTATATTTCAAGTACGTCCTCGAGGGTGAGGGGTTCGAAGTAAAGGCGATCGGAAGTGTCATAATCCGTGGAAACCGTCTCTGGATTGGAATTAACCATGACGGTTTCGTAACCGGCTTCGCGCAGGGCAAACGAGGCGTGGACACAACAGTAATCGAATTCGATTCCCTGCCCGATGCGGTTGGGGCCACCCCCAAGAATCATGATTTTCTGGCGGTCGCTGGGGAGAATCTCGTTTTCATCTCCATAGCTGGAGTAATAATAGGGCGTATAGGCCTCAAATTCTGCAGCGCAGGTATCGACCAGGCGGTAGACGGTCTTGATATTAAAAGATTCCCTGACCTGACGGATCGAATCCAGGGACAGACCAGTCGTATCGGCAATCTGGACGTCGGTAAAGCCAGCCTGCTTGGCTTCACGCAGCAAGTCGGGGTCCAATCCGGCACCCGCATCCTTCAGCTTATTTTCGAGGAATACGATGTCCTGTATCTGGTGGAGGAACCAGGGGTCAATGTGGCTAAGATCGTGGATCTGTTCGAGACTCATGCGTGAGCGGAAAGCGTCACGAAGGAAGAAAGGTCGCAGACAATTAGGGCGGGAGAGGCCTTCCTTGATTTCAGCCTCATCGGGTATTTCACCCGTATCGTATTTTCCACCGGTCAGGCCATGTGCACCGACTTCGAGGCTGCGAAGGGCTTTCTGGAATGACTCCTTAAAGGTTCGACCAATGGCCATGGCCTCACCGACAGACTTCATGGAGGAGGTCAGGGTATCGTCGGCATCAGGGAACTTTTCAAAAGTAAAACGGGGGATTTTGGTGACGACATAGTCGATGGTGGGTTCGAAGCTGGCAGGTGTTTCGCGGGTGATGTCGTTCTGGATCTCGTCGAGGCTGTAACCGACAGCGAGCTTGGCTGCGATCTTGGCGATAGGGAAACCGGTGGCCTTGGAGGCAAGTGCACTGGAGCGCGAAACACGCGGATTCATCTCGATAACGACGAGGCGGCCATTTACCGGATTGACGGCGAACTGTATATTGGATCCGCCAGTCTCGACCCCGACCTCGCGGATACAGGCAAATGAGGCATCACGCATGAGCTTGTATTCCTTATCGGTCAGGGTCATGGCAGGCGCTATGGTGATGGAATCACCGGTGTGGACCCCCATGG
>CAYQCG010000518.1:0-2056 GCA_964415925.1 uncultured Puniceicoccaceae bacterium
ATGCCCAACACGGGTCCGCCCAAAGTTGAACGAAGGCGGACTGGCGCGGGCGGGGCATTGACCGGCAGCGCAAGCGTCCCGGAGAAGGTCTGCTGTCCCGTTATCCGAATGGCTGGATTGATTTAAGTGCCCGTTGAAAGGGAGGAGAACCACGAAGCGACTAGAATCAGTACGCCAAGGCAATAAGAGGCATGGGAATGAATCCTCAATCTGATTCAGCTGCTTTTGGCATGGGAATGCAAAGCGCTGAAGATTGGCTCGGCGATCTCAGTTGGAAACCCGTCGGGCAAGGTTTCTGCCACCCGCGAAATAGCGTCCGGGATGGTATCGCGTATTTCATCCGTAATTTGCGCTATTACGGTTTCGCTGATGCCGGAGGTTTTGGCTGTTTGCGCAAAATGGCGTGGCTGAATCGTATTGAGCCGGTAGTGCCGCTTATCCCCGACCGCCATGGCGAGCTTCATTTGGTTTCGGCGTATCTGACCAATAGCAAGGCTCGGCAGTACCGAGAGCACATCATAGAGCGGCGTCATATGGAAACGCCCGCCCGGTGCGAGGAACAGGCTGAAATTTTTCGCATGCCCATCCGTCGCGCCAAGCATCCAGAAGACGATCTGAGCTTTCAGGAAAAAAGCTTGGTCTTCGCGTGGGGTATCGCTTTCCTTCAGCAAACCCAAAATGTCCTTGATGCCCGGTCCACCTTCAGACTCATATTTGCGCGTAGGCGGAACGGAAAGTGCCTGACAGCAATCCTCCTGAGGCAGGCGCAGGAGGCGTTTGTCTTTCGTCAAACGTCGGTCAAAACGCTCGACAATGAGTACCCGTTGGTCCTCGAAATCCGCAATCTCAACAGAGGCGGACGGCAAGCCCAGTTCCGCAGTGAGACGCATGCAGAGGTATTCGTTCTCAACGCTGTGTGTGAGGTCAAGGCCATTTGGCAATTTCCCGATCACAGGCTTGAGAATATGCGTGGTGGGCGTTGCGCCACTAGGCTTCATCCATTTTTTGCGGTGAAAGAGCAGCGCTGTCTTTTCCTGAGCACCCGCAATCGAAATTCGAAAATCCTCATCATCATCCAGGCCAAGAGGGGTCCCTTCCAGCCCACGCATCAGATCCGCGATCCCCTTTTCCGATAGGGCCTTGCCGGTGATCTTGGCAGTGTCACCAGGCTCTATACCTTCAGGCAGAAACTGGAGTGCGCCCACGCAGTCCCGTCCGACTGCGCTTAATAGGCTGTAAGCGTCGATGCCGGATGCCCCGACACGCTCCGCAACGCGCCTGCGGATCGTGTCATTATCCGGAAGCAGATTATCGAATACTGCAATAACCGGTTCCCCGACATATTGCTGCTCGCGCAGGGGCAGCGACCGTGAAACCGGCATGGCGTGCTCCCAAGCCAGCCAATCTGCATCATACACGAAAGCAATCGCCCCACTGGCTTGACGGTTTAACTGGCCGACGAGTTTGCCATTCAAAAACACATTCAGGAGTTTGTACGTCTTGCGCCGCGCCATTAGAAGATATCCTCGATATCAAGTGGTTCGGCTTTCGTGCGGAGGCGAACCGCAAATTCCAGATCAAGTGCAGCCAGCACATCGCAGATCGTATCGATCCGGGTTGCCCCTTCTCCGTTCTCAATTTTGGAGATGGTGGCCTGGCGCAGGCCTGTCATTTCGCCGAGTTGCGACTGGTTCATGCCTTTGACCCGACGCGCCTTGCGGATGACGGTGCCGAGTTGCTTTGCCGAGCGCGCGATATCGTCCATAGTGGAATATCCTTTCCAGAGCAGTATCTCATTCAGCGTATAAATTGTCAATATCTGAATTAGCGTATAAAAATACTATATACGCTATGATGAATAATCCAAGGAATACCTGGTTGAGGCCGATAACGCATTCCCGCTCTTAGCAGGCTGTTGAAAAATACCATGATTTGGCTTTGGGGACGGCTTCGTCTGCGTTAAGGATGGCAAATTCGATTGTGATTGTGCCGTCGTCGTTGAGATCGGCGGAGCCGGAGCCTCGGACGTCGTCCATTTCGTCGAAGCCTTCCCAGG
>CAYQCG010000519.1:0-2056 GCA_964415925.1 uncultured Puniceicoccaceae bacterium
TTGTGGAGCGAAGGAAGTAACCTCTGCAGTTATGTATCAGGCATGATACAATCAGCATGATAACGATTTCTATCAGGCTGTCCCTGCCTGCCGCGTTGATGACTGTAATGATAACAACGATACCCGCCATGGAGATGAATGCCATCACCTTGTCCAGGTATACACGATCTTTGGCGAGGAAGGTCCTGAAGCATACCCCTGCAATAACGGGTAATAGCAAGAACCATGTAAGATCGGTAAGTATCGTTTGACCAAGATGCAGCGATTCTGCTTCTGCCGTTAAGGCGTAGATGAGATTTTTGCCGCCAATTATGAGAAGATATATAACCCCCTGGATAATGATGCTCTTCAGGCTGGTTACCTTGTAGGCAACCGCATTGAATAGAAATCCGGCAACAATCGGCAGTATCACAATATTGATGATACCCAGCATCATTGCCCAGAAGTCTATGGGAACAAACTGGCCTGCCAGTAACTTCATCAGAGATGGAGTTACGAGCGGGGCAAGTAAAGTGGCAACGGCAGTGAGTGTTATGGAGAGAGCTAAATTGGCCTTGGCGATAAAGGACATCACATTCGAAGCAAGACCACTGGGGGAAGACCCGATCAGGATGATGCCTGCTGCAATCTCAGGCGGAAATCCGAAACTTGTTGCTATTAAGTATCCCACAATCGGCATAATTGTAAACTGCAACCCCATACCAATGAAAACCCCCGCAGGCATTTTCACGACTCCGGCAAAGTCGCGGTGACTCATTTGTGAGCCCATGCCAAACATAATGATCTGCAATAGGGGAACGATCGTGTTCTTGAGTTCAAAGTCACCCCATCGAATGAACAAACTGGGATAAATCAGCGATATACTGACAGCTGCAAGTATCATGAAAGTGTAGGAGAATCCCCGTAAAATTTCGAATCGCCTTATTCCAAATGGCAGAAGCACTATAAACCCGATAAATGTCGGTGCCCTTAGGTTGTCCCAGCCCAATAAGCTGCTGATTACAAAAATAATAAGAAAGCTGAGTGAATAAATAAGTAGTGAATTGTAGGAGAGGGCTTTTTTCATCTTGTCGGGGGTGATACGGTAATTTGATTTGGGAAATGAATTGCAGTAACGCAATCGCGTTTCGACAACATTCGCTGGATCTGTTTCGGGGGCATTCCGTTACGCAGGGTAGGGGTTTATAACTGCGTAATACACAGTATCCCGCTAACGAACAAGAGAATATACGCTGGCGGCACTGACAAAATAGTTCGGAAGGACGGTAACACCCCCATTCACCCACTCATGAATGCCGCGCTCCCGGAAATCTCGCAAACATTCACGCAGTGTCCTCTGGGCCAGCGCTGGATCACGGCGGGCCAGGACTGGAACAAACCAGGCCAGTGGGGTAGCCCAGTAACCACCGTTCTGATACACTCCCGCTGGACGCAAGCCATATAAAGATAACCATGTTTCCGGATCCAATAGATGGCGGATCTGCCCTTTCTCCGCGTAACGGTCGTAATTATTGACCAGAAAATCAAGCGCACGCTCTTCCTGTTCAGGCGATGCAAGTCCCAGATGAAGGACGAAGGCAGTTCCCCAGACGTCATACTGTCTGCAAACATTGCTGGCAGCATAAAATGATCCTGAGTCACGGTCCCACAGCATACCAATATTCTGCTTAATCAAATCGGCACGCTTGGCATATTCCTCTGCGTCACCCGTATTGGCCTTTCTGCAAGTTTCCTCCAGCATTAAGCAGGCTTCATAATATAATGCAGAGCACATCAGCAGGTGGCCGGTCTTTTTAACGGTGTCAGTGAAGCCGTAAACACATTGCGGGCGGAAATTTGGATTATAAACCAGGCCGTTTTCGGCGCGATTGATATGATCCATTCCACGACGTATGGCGGGTTCTACAGTGCGGAAAAAATCAAGGTCACCGGAAGCTGCGACATACCTGCAGATTGCACTGGCTAAAAAAGAAGCATTATCCAGAGCATGGTCGGCAAGCTGGTTGGTCTCTGCTCCCGGACTACCGAGCGAAGTGGTGCAGCAAAAGTATTGGAA
>CAYQCG010000520.1:0-2047 GCA_964415925.1 uncultured Puniceicoccaceae bacterium
ATTATGCACTTGTCCTTCATACACTTTGGGGAAAGGTTTTGTGGTCGTTACCTCATTTAAGATATAAGTTAAGCTACAACAGTTATCTTCTAAACATAATGTAGAATTTCCATCCAGTTACATAAAGTTTACATTGTATCAAATCGCCCAATCAGTTGCTCCATAATGTTCCACACATTCCTGCTCCTCCGCCCGTCAGTATTATTTTTCGTTCTGGGTGCGCCCCTCATTGCCTGTGCTGCCCGCCAGGATCCGAACATCGTCTTTATCCTTTCCGATGATTACGGATACGGCAGCGCCGTTTCATACGGCGGCGATCCCGCTCTGATCGCTACACCCGGGATTGATCGCCTCGCTCGTGAGGGAATGACGTTCTCGGACGCAAATACGCCTTCGTCTGTATGCACGCCCACACGATATGCTTTTTTAACGGGCCGCTATTGTTGGAGATCCCCCCTGAATAGTGGAAAAACCAACGGCACTCTGGATCCTCTGATCATCGAGACAACCCGCCCCACTGTCGCGTCCATGCTGAAGGCGAACGGATACCAGACAGCTTTCGTCGGTAAGTGGCATCTCGGATACGGGTCCAGTAAACCGGTCGACTATACTTCAGAGTTAAAGCCGGGACCGCTTGAACTGGGGTTCGATTACCAGTTTGCCGTTCCCCAGAACCACAACGACATCACGAAGGTATTTGTGGAAAACCATTACGTTTATGGGCTGCGTTCAAAAAAAACAGCACCGGAAAACAAGGATCTCGGTCTCGATGCACCCCGCAGGGATGATCCCAGGACCATGGGTGTTTTAACCGCCAAGGCTATCGAATGGCTTCAAAAAACCGACCGCGACAAGCCTTTCTTTCTCTATTTTGCTCCCGTCGCGGTGCACGAGTTGATTACACCTTCCGCTGAAACTGACGGAACCACCAAAGCTGGCCCGTATGGGGATTTTATCCGCGATCTCGACCTCAGTGTTGAACGGATTCTGGCTGCCCTCGATGAAATGGGCATGGCTGAAAACACGCTTGTTATCTTCACAAGTGATAACGGCGGGGTCGTTTCCGGACGCAGCCGGAGTGGCACACAAAAAGTTGCCATGGATAGGGGACTCGAAATCAACGGCCCGTTACGGGGCGGCAAACACGATGTCTGGCAGGGCGGCTTTCAGGTCCCGTTCATCGCCCGCTGGCCGGGCCGTATCGAGCCGGGTTCAAGGTCGGACACCATGATTGGACTCGTCGATATCTATGCGACGCTTGCGGATGTCGTCGGAACCTCGTTGCCTCCTCCTCTTGAGGCAGCTCCGGACAGTGTCAGTTTTCTGCCGGTCATGCTCGGGTTCAATTTGGCACAACCTCCCAGGAATGACATCATCCTGCAAAGTTCGGACGGGGTCTATGCGATTCGGCAGGGGAAATGGAAATACATTGAAGGGTATCCGCATGATCCAGGGATGATGAATTCAAGGTCTCCCAGAAGGGATCAATTCAAGGAACAGCTTTTTGACCTCAGTAACGATCCCGCTGAAAAACGTGATCTTGCCGAAGATAATCCCCAAATCGTCGGAAGATTACGGGATCTTTTAAACCGGCATCGCAACCAGGGCTTCAGCCGTCAATCGCAAGATTCTATTAATTATGCTCTTACCCAGGAAAATAAGTTCCCTTCCCTTTAAAATCATACTTATCAGCCTGTGGCTGCTTTCCCTGCAGCCCCTCGCCGCGAAAGAGCATCAATGGAATGTCCTCCTGATCGTCGCTGATGATATGCGCAATGAGTTGCCTTTCTACGGTGATCCCGAGGTCAAGGCTCCCAACCTCGACAAGTTTGCCTCAGAAGCGCTCGTCTTTGACCGCGTCTACTGCCAGTATCCCGTTTGCAATCCCAGCCGGGCTTCCTTCCTGACCGGATGGCGCCCCGACCGCACAACGATACTCGATAACAGGATCGTTTTCAGGGAGCTCTTTCCTGACGCTGTTTCGCTTCCCCAGCTCTTCCGGGAAAATGGCTATCAAACAGCCGGTATCGGTAAGCTCTTCCAACGG
>CAYQCG010000521.1:0-2045 GCA_964415925.1 uncultured Puniceicoccaceae bacterium
AAAAGCCCAAGGTTGAACTGACATAAACGCCCACGAGTAACCACCCACAAGATCCTCCCAGCTGATCCCGGACCACGGACTATCTTTAAGCAAGGATAATGATGCGCCACCAACCATTCGTCGCCAGATGTAGTTACTTTCCAGTCCAGTTGCAGCGACGGATTGCGAAAGATAATCGGGCTTCGAATCATTAGTAAATGAATTGCCTACGTGGTAGCCTCTGAATTCCTCATTTCCCTCGCCACCGTAAGCCATTAAGCGTGCCGGGTTTGAAGAGAGAAGAATCGTCAGTAGTGCGAAAGTCCGCAGGATAGCAATGGATAATGTTGACGCCGTAACGTCATCCTTGAGGCAAGGTAATTTCATGATAAGCGACTAGAGAATGCAGGTGGTGTTTAACTAATTAAGCTGAATTCTTATTGATTCAAATCTATCGTGTCAATTTATAGTTTTTTCATTCACCTAAATGTAACATGTGAATGGGGTGTAGAGCCTATGGGCGCGCGTATCATTGATATTGTTAGATTGAAATACAACGCCTGCCTCATATGAGACAGGCGTTAGATAACCCTGTATACTATAACCTTAAATTCTCAGTATGTCATACGTCGACAAAAGCGGCGCAGGTGCAGAAGTGCCTGGGTCCGTATCTGGGATACCCGGGCTTCGGATAAGCCCATTATCTTTCCGATTTCTGCCAGTCTCATTTCTTCATTGAAATAGAGTGCGAGAACCTTGCGTTGAGCTTCAGGAAGTTCCTTGATTTTATGGGCGACCAGCCTTGCGAGTTCTTTTTTCTCAAGGCTTTCGGGGACTGCTGTTGCTTCCTCATCAGGAATCGCTTCATGAGGATTGACATCCTCGCTGTTTTCGGCGCGATCCAGGAAAATTACTGTAGGATTCACCGTCTGGGCGCGTAGCTTTCGGTATTTCTTTTCGGGTAATTCCATCGCATGGCGGATTTCCTCATCGCTGGGTGCGCGTCCCAAGTCCTGTTCAAGTTGCTCAACGGTTTTCTGCAGCTGGCGTTGTTTCGCACGAACTGATCGTGGCATCATGTCAAGGTTTCTGAGCTCGTCCAGAATGGCACCCCGAATCCGGATGGAAGCATAGGTTTCAAATGTATAGCCTCTTGTTGGGTCAAACCGGTCAATTGCGGAAATAAGTCCGATGAGCCCGACGCTTTCCAGTTCTTCCAAGTCTGCATGGGAGGGGAGGTTGTCCCTCATTTTCGCAACGATAATCTTCACGACCGGACGGTAACGGAGCAGCATCTCTTTCTTACTATGAAGAGGAGGATCCTCGACTTCCCCGGAATCAATGCTTTTTCGTTTTTGCTTTCTGGCCGCGGCTTTCTGCCGTATTGCCTGATTCGAAGCGGTTTGATTTTCTTCTTTTGCGAGCAGTGTCGTTGCTTTCATGTGTATCTCGGTTTCGGGTTTTTCTACGCGCCGAGGAATAAGCAACGCATGTGCCAGCAGATTTTTGTTTTTTACAATTAAGATGCCATGTATGTATTTGTAACTGGTCTACATGGGTTTATGAAACTCAAACAGTCGGGATTTTTACTAATTTTTATTTAAGCCGTTAGGAAAGAATGAGGTAACCGGAAAATAGTACCGCTTCTTTTACTGCGCTCTATTCAGAATGCGTGCGGAATAATCTTCCGCTATACTCAATGGCGGCTATATTTGCCTAGTTAATCACCTGATCCAATGGCTAGACGGCAACTGCTTTGGCGTCTTCTATAGAAGTGTGAAACGTCCAGTCCTTGGATTCCTCAAAACCCTTACATTCCTTGGCGATTTGCGCGTTGCCGACTAGTGAGAATCCGAGGGTCAACTCCTGACATGTAGACATTGCATCGACCAATAACTTGATCAGGTTCATGTTGACGTTCTTGACCGTGTGCACATCAAAAATCACTTTTGAATAACCGTTATCTACAGCTTCTGCCACCTTAGGTTTCAGGTATACGGAAACCTCATTCATGATGGTCGGGGTCGGATTTTCGGGGAGGTGAACAATCAGGTAATCTTCTTCAA
>CAYQCG010000522.1:0-2042 GCA_964415925.1 uncultured Puniceicoccaceae bacterium
GTTCCAACGTGGCGTCGAGATTGCCTTCGAGTGTCCGAAGGCTGTACTTTGCCGTGCCTGCCGGTATCGGCGTTGAGGTCTGACAGCCTGTCAGCAATCCGAGTAACAGGCAAACTGCAAGTGTTTGATACAATCTTGAATACATGCTCGATTAGATTAGGCCTCTGCCGCCTTACCGCAATGGCAATTTTTACGCGCAACGGTTGACCTATCCGACTGCTTTTCAGAGAACTAGCCTATGTCTGCGACATCGCTCAAGGTCCTCGTTATCGGCTCAGGTGGCCGGGAACATGCCATCGTCAAAGCCTGCAAGTCCAGCCCCCTTGTTGCTGAGGTTATTGCCGCACCAGGGAATGGCGGCATTCGGCAGGACGCCGCCTGCTATCCGCTAGAACTTCTGGATCCGGAGGCCTGTCTGTCGCTGGCTTCCAATCTAAAGGCCAGCTTGGTCGTCATCGGCCCTGAAGTTCCGCTCTGCGCCGGTGTCGCAGACCACCTCCGTGAGCACGGATTTGCCGTCTACGGCCCGGGCAGGGATGCTGCCCAGCTGGAGGGCAGCAAGCTCTTCGCCAAGAACTTCATGCTCAAATACGGCATTCCCACCGCAAAAGCGGAACTCTTCACCGCGTCACAACTAGACGCGGCTATCGATTATGTCCGGCAACAGGATTACCCGCTCGTGGTCAAAGCCAGCGGTCTCGCAGCCGGTAAGGGGGTCATTATTACAGAGGATATCTCCGAGGCAGAAGCCACTGTAGAGAGTATGCTTAGTGGTGGGCGCTTCGGTCCCAGTGGCGAGGAAATCGTGATTGAGGAATGCCTCGATGGACCCGAGGTCTCCATCATGCTCATGGTCTGCAACGGTGAATATGTTATGCTTCCGCCTTCTCAGGACCACAAACGCATCGGTGACGGCGATACCGGTCCTAACACCGGTGGAATGGGTGCTTACGCTCCCGCTCTTGTGCTGACTCCCGAAGTCGAGGAAGAGGTGCGCAAGACCATCATCCAGCCCAGTCTTGACGGTCTGCAGGCCGAGGGCCTCGACTACCGCGGAACCCTCTACATCGGCCTCATGCTCACCCATGACGGGCCCAAAGTCCTCGAATACAACGTCCGCTTCGGGGATCCCGAATGCCAGATCCTTCTGCCCCTCCTCCAGTCCGACCCGCTCCGCCTCATGTGGGAATGTGCGCAGGGCAAGCTCCAGTCTGAAAGTGTCCACTTTCGCAATGCCCACGCCATGATTGTTGTCCTTGCCTCACATGGCTATCCCGGTGCTTTTCCCAAAGGTGAAAAAATCGAGTTCCCGGATGTGCTGCCCGAAAATACACAACTTATCCACGCCGGTACTGCATTGGACCCGGATGGCAGCATTGTTACTTCTGGTGGACGTGTCCTCGGCGCCGTCGGTCTCGGATCCACTTTTCTTGAAGCCCGGAACAACGCATACTCCCTCGCCCAAAAGCTCTGCTGGCCATCCGTCACCTATCGTAAGGATATCGGCTGGCGTCAGCTCGAACAGTAACCCCTCACATACGAACTGGCATTCCATCGCTTGTTACGGCAATGCCCCGGATATCACTCTCTGCGCCCCGTAGAGTGCTCGGTCAGCGTAATATCCTTCTGCCTTTACATGGGCGTAGCCTTCCCTGATGCTACCCACACTCTGAATCAATGGCAGAAACACCCAAACATGTTCTTATAGTTTGTACCGCCTACGTCTGTCGCAGCCCCATGGCTGAAGGCCTTCTCCGCCACGCCCTGCAGGCGGAAGCAGACCCCCTCAATGACTTACCTGTCCTCAGCGCAGGTATTGGCGCCTACGACGGCGACGGCGCCTCGGAAAATTCCATCCGCGTCATGAAAAACGTCGGCATCGACATCTCCCGCCACGAAAGCCGGCATGTCTCCGATGACCTCATGAACAACGCCTTTCTTGTCATCGTCATGACCGAGGCCCACCGTCATGCCCTTCGCATGCGCTATCCGGACATTCAAGTCCCCATCATCCTTGTCCGCGAACAGATGCCCGCCGGCGC
>CAYQCG010000523.1:0-2038 GCA_964415925.1 uncultured Puniceicoccaceae bacterium
ACCGCAAACTCTCCCCACCGGATCCCGGGTTTACACCATACTGGGAAGCTTCCTTCCGCGAAGCAGACTCCCTAGTTAATGATGCCGAAAAAGGAATTTCAAGGCTGGTAAAAAAAGTGTTCGCGCCATCCGGACCCTCACTGGATATGTCGCAACCACTCCAGTTGGAAAATGACAGCCAAAAGACAAACGTTTCTTGAATTACGCACATCTACTGAGCGTTTCTTGTCAATAGTGATCTTTTTTCTTACCAACGCTGTTCCAAATCTCGTGTTTGATTTTATAGATAACAATACCGGTAGCCATCGTTAACAAACTGAAGAATAAATTGACCGAAATACCCTTCCAGGCGGTAAGTGTGAAATCGATCCGTTCGCCAAATATGACTGACAATGCCGGAGCGATCAACGGCGTTACAAATTGTTGAGGATACATGCCGAGCAGCATGCCAAGAAACCCGAGAATGAGAATGCCCTGTGTCATATTCAGAGACATCTTGCCGGAAATCTTAATCTGTTTCGGTCTGACCTTTTTGCTCCAGTAAGGATGCAGACCGACTGTAAGCGTCATTGCCATCAAGAGGCTGTTTACAACCAGTGAGAATACCAGCAAGATTACACCTAGCTCGTTGTGCAGAACACCTGTCTTGATAAGCAATTCCTTTTTGATGGATCCGAAGAAAGGCGGAAACCCAGCTTTAGACAGTGCTGCCAGCGCAACCGCAACAGCCGTCAGGGGCATCACACTGCAAAGTCCGCCCAACCGCAGGACATCGACTTCTCCGGTTTTATTCTGAATAATCCCAACTGACATAAACAATGCAGCCTTGCTTATAACCTGACCGAACAGGAAAAGCATCGCTGACTTTAGCGATAAAACGCTCCCGATGCCGATTAGCGCAACCATAAGCCCCATAGCGCTAATCGTCGCGTAGGCGAGTATCAGCTTCAAGTGGGTCTGCTGCAGGCCGGTGACGGCACCAATGAACATGGTCGCCATGCCAATTATCATCAGCGTATACGCCCACATCGGTGAACCACCGAGGATGGGAAAAAACAGCATAAGCAGGAAGACGCCAGACTTTACCATACCTGCTGACGCGCTGGCAGGTGTTGGCGAAAGTATCGTTTTGGGCATCCATCGGTGGAAGGGAAACTGGGCTGACTTGGTTAGCCCTGCGATTAGCACGCATACCAGGATTACAGGATAATCAGCATGTGCGATGATTGCATCGGCATTGGCCACCAGTTCCAGCAACGACCAGGATCCACCGGCATTTGCCAGAAAGAAGGAGCCAATCAGCAAGGAGACCGAGCCGATTGCATTGATACGGTAGGTAAGCACAGCTCCTGCCAGCACCTCTGCCTTGTCTGATTTGAAGCGAATCAGCAACCAGGTAGCAATAGCCGTGAGTTCCCAGAAAAAAACCAGCAGTAGCAGATGATTGGAGAACGCAATCCCCAGCATACCGATCTGCAGCATCAACAGGGTCTGGACAAATGCACCCTCTGAGAGCTTGTTGTCGAAATACACACTCGTATACGGCAATACTACCGTGCCTATGCCAGTCACCAGTAACGCAAACAGCAAGCTCAAGCCATTCAGACGGAACAGCCCGTCCATTACCAGCGACCCGGCGTCGTCAACGTAGCTAAAGCCCATATCAAAATAGGTATGTAGCGCAAGGAGCCAGACGACGATCGTCAGCGGTACAACGAACAATATCCGCCCGGCAGAAACTTTTAGCAGTTTTGCCAGGGATGGCGAGATCAGCATCGCGGCCAGCGTAATAATGATGGGCCAAAGCATTCTGGAATCTTAATTCGAAAAATATGATGGTCAACAGTCGTGTGATAATAATTTCACGCAAATGTTTTCGCGAATTAAGTAGCATAAATTTAATTTATTATACCATATCGGAAGCATAATATTGACCACAACCATTCCGTAAAAATTTGAGGGTGCGACACCGACTTGCCTGGGTCTCCTGAATTAAGTCCATCTTGAGAGGTAGGATTTTCCAGCTAAGAAAGGAAAA
>CAYQCG010000524.1:0-2031 GCA_964415925.1 uncultured Puniceicoccaceae bacterium
AGCAACTAAGTGAAAAGAAGCCAGGAAGACGATTCATGCTCTTCGGGAGTCGTTGCATGGAATTGAAATCAAGGCCTGACTAGCTATTCACGTCCCACTTCTTAAAATGCTCTTTCAGCCGGTCTGTGGTCTTGCGCCAGTTGGGGGTTTCGGGGCGGCAGACGGAGTTTTGGTTGCCGAAGAATCCTACTTCGTGGAAAGCATCCTTCACGGGGACTGTCTCTAACCAGCGGACTTTGACGAAATACTCGGCCTTCTCGGGGTCTTCCGCGTCCGAGGCGTGATAGTCGGCTTTGCTGAGAACCTCCAGCGCGGGCTTGGCTCCCTCCTCTGTCTCAATCTGAAATTCATTTGCTTGCACCGGACCGGACTCGACACGACCGACACCGACGTAACCTTCCTTGGGAATTCTAACCCAGATTAAGTCCTCCTCAGAGAGCAGCTTAAGCGTTTGGCTATACCAGGAACCTCCTCCCGCAGAGAAGAAACCATATTGCTGTGCTTCCTCCCAACTACGTCCTCGCCCTTCACCAAAGGAGCAATAATATTCACCGTTCCATGGTTCACGTTGACGTTTCGGGGCCGTTGACGCAGCGTTCTCCTGAGTTTCTGCCGGATCAATCATCCAGGTTCGACTGAGTAGCTGAGCATCACCGTGCTGGAAGACTTGGAAGAATAGAACGTTTATCGGGATATCCTTGTCATTGAGATAACCTACGATGGGCTCAGTGGCGGCATCCATTTCTGAGGCACACAGAATGATTTGGTGGGACTGGTTCAACTCGTCCTCATCCAGCTCAACTCCAAAACGCTCCTTGAACGCATTATCCAAACTCTGGCCACCACTGTATTTCCGAAATATAGCAGCGATCTCGTCCGGGGTTAACTTCTCGATCCAGGTCGCGTAGTCGATGGCCTGTGCAACGATATCCCGAGGGGTTTTGTCCCGCTTGAGCTCAATAAGAACCAGCGAAGCGTCCGGCGCAATGGCCAACAGGTCAATACGACCTCCAGCAGGGGTGATAATCTGCCTACCGATCAACATCCATTGCTCAGAAAGGATCCGAGGATCGCTCTCGATCATATCTTCGAGCAACTGTTCCGTTTGGAGCTTAGTCACAGATAAAGACTTCGGATTTTCCCCGACTGTCCAGATTGCGTGTTTGATGGGCATGGTTGTTTCTAATTAGAAGCTTTCTGATAGGAGACTAGTTGTATCGACTCGTCCTCCCGTTCTTCGACAAACCATGCATTTCCCTCGGAATCCAGACAGAAGGTTTGCCATTCCGAGCCTTTTGGAGCCGTTAAGACAAGTTGCGCTTCATCCAAAGATGGGCAGACTCGCCACAATCCGCTGACCGAGCATGGCGGAATAGAAGCAGAAACGAGCAAAAAGAAATAACCGCAAATTAGACGGGCATCATATCATGTCAAAATACAACACCTCAACAACCACGCACACTACCCGCTCAACTTGGCGGACTGGTCTCGCCTTGATCGCCATAGTCAGTGCTTTCTGTAGCTCGTCTTCCTCCGCAGGCGCACAATCAGCGCCCCCTTCGGGCAAGCAAGCCCAGGCGCAGTCGCTCAAAGGATCAAAACCCAATATCATTATTCTCTACGCCGATGATATGGGTGTCGCTGACATTTCCTACGGGGAACCAAATGCTAATATACAAACGCCCCATCTGGATAAACTCGCAAGCCAGGGCATGACCTTTACCGATGGACACAGTTCCTCAGGTATTTGCACGCCCAGTCGTTTTGCACTGCTTACAGGACAACATCACTGGCGGCGCTTCCATGGTATTGTCAACGCATTCGGCGAGAGCGTTTTCGAGCCGGATGATTTCACGCTCCCGAAAATGTTTAAAGAGCAGGGCTATCAAACTGCCTGTTTTGGTAAGTGGCATTTAGGCTGGGATTGGTCGAGTATTCGCAAGCCCAATGCTAAGAAAATGGATTCTAAGGCTGAGTCGTATGATTGGACGAAACCTTTCCGTGGTGGACCCGTCGATCAAGGGTTTGATA
>CAYQCG010000525.1:0-2024 GCA_964415925.1 uncultured Puniceicoccaceae bacterium
ACTCCAGCATAAGCCTCCCTAGCCGTTCTTTCCATAGGCGCTCGTCTTCCCCTTGCTGTTTCCATTGCCCCGACTCCATGAACTCCGCATCCGCCTGTTCCCAGGCCTGTGCCTCCCGGCGTGGCCTCCACAAAGCCTTCGGTTCCGGCCGAATCAAAGTCATCTCTCCGAAACGCTCCAGCTTCCTCCCTTGTCCACTATCTACCAACTCGTAAGCTTCCCAGCCGGAAGTCAGGGTTTGTGAGATCTCAGACATTCGCAATTGAACGGTATTTCTTCACAAATGCATTCAGGCGGTCAACGTCCAATGGCCTCTGGAAATCCCCCTCTTGCCTGAAGGCTGATCCCACAATCACCGCGTCAACCATCGGCACTAGCTCCATCATGTTCTCCTCCGTCACTCCTGAGCCAATCATCAGCGGCAGCGAACTTGCACTGCGGGATTCGCGTAAATCCTCAGCTCTCGGCGGAAAGCCGGTATGCGGACCGGTCACGATCACACCGTCTGCGCGGAAGAAGGCTGTTTGACGGACTACATCAGCCAGCGACAAGTCACCGGTTAATGCATGCGCGCAATGCTTCTTTTTCACGTCGGCAAATATATGGATGTTCTCCGCCCGCAATTGCTTGCGCATGCGTTGCAGTTCCCCGGCACAGCCCTCAATAAAACCGGCACCCCCTATATGGGCGAATACATACCCTTCCACCCGGATAAAATTCAACCCGCCCGCCGCCGCAATCTCTAGTGCCGCTTCATTTGCAGCCTCCAGTAACTGCAATCCCATCAGGCCGTCAAAACGCCTTCTCGCCTGCCGCACGACTCGATTCATCAACTCAATAGCCGCCTCCGGCAGGGGAGGCTTGATATACGGCAAGTCATAGCTGTTCTCAAGTAATATACCATCGACACCCGCCGCCTTGTAATGCCGGATATCATCCATCGCCTGCTCGATGATGTCGTTGTCATTCCTCTGGTAACCCGGCGATCCCGGTAACGGCTTGACCGCCACGACTGCGATCAATGCACCCTTGGGAAACAATCCCGGACGATGATGAAAGAGATCAGTCAAAGCTTTCCGTCAGTTCGATGATGTCATCCGCACGCAGGTAAAAGCGGATCGTCCGGTTTCCCGGAACACTCCGGGTTACCCGCAGCAGGGAGCCCAGACTGGCCATCTCGGTCACATCCTTGTAGCTGATTTCAACCTCGTCGCGCACTGCCCTCAATACGATATGGTTCTGGGTCGAGAGGTCGTTAAACGCCCTCACCCACTGGTCCGCCAGGATACTGTGCGATATCTGCTGAACAGCCGGAATGCTGTAGACCGGCGCACCGACCCGGTCACGGTCTTGCGCATACAGGATTGTAGTCAACAGGCCGAGAAGAATGCAGGGAATGATTGGTTTCATGCGTGTACTATAGAATGCGGTAACTTGCTGGCCAGACAAAGCAAGTCAACCTACCGTCGGAGAAAGAAGTTCCCGTAGTCAATCTTCTCCAGTTCCTCCAGTTGCAGTTCCCGTTGTTCTTCGCAGAAAAAGGGCCTGAGCTGATACTCGCGAAAGTAATCCAGAAAGTATGTCAGCGTTTCCGGTGACCGCGTGATCCGCTTTCCACCCCATTCCAGGATAATCTTGAGTGCCGGGTTCTGTTTCATTGTTTCCCGCATGCCTTCCAGCACATCCTCTTCCGTCCCCTCTACATCGATCTTCACAAAGTCCAGCCGTTTGCCTTGCCCGGCAAACTCCGCATCCAGTGTCGTTATTTCGATCTCGTAGACCTCCGCGTCATCCTCAATCTTTTTCAGCACGTCAGACTCAATCGTCAGTAGGGTACTGTTTGAGGCATAACGGTTGCGCCGGTAGAACTTCGCTTTGCCAGCTACCTTCCCGATACCTTTGTTTGACACCGTAAGGTTTACCCCCAGTTCACGTCGTGCCCTGCTGATTGTCAGGTTGTCGTGCAGCAATCGCTGGCTCACGTTATCCTGCTCGTAGCATTGCAGGCTACCCCCGGGATGGAT
>CAYQCG010000526.1:0-2022 GCA_964415925.1 uncultured Puniceicoccaceae bacterium
CTGCGGGTATGCTCTTTCCTGTTTTCTGATGCCTTTGTGAAAAGGTTTCCCTGGATGCTATCAAGTAACAACCCGATTGATTCTATCAACTCTCTGCGCCCCACCGGCTTCTTATCCCCGGTGTCCCTTCGTGCCATAAAAACACTGTCACTGGATATGTCACGCGGTCCTATTTCTAGACGTACTGGGACACCACGTTTGATCCATTGCCAGTTTTTCTCGCCGCCGCGTATATCCCGGTCATCCAATTCGATTTCCAGAGGACTTCCATGCCAAAAAATTCCCTGAAGCTCGCTCTGTAGTCGTGCGCAATATTCAAGAACCTCCGCTTTAGTTTCCTCTTTGGGAATAACCGGCAGTATGACAATCTGCTTCGGCGCCAGCCGTGGTGGGAGGATAAGCCCGTCATCATCACCATGTGTCATTACCAATCCACCGACTAACCGGGTCGAGACGCCCCATGAGGTGGTCCAGGCATGGACTTCCTCCCCGCTTTCACTCTGGAACTGTATACCTGCCGCCTTGGCAAAGTTCTGCCCTAGGAAATGTGATGTGCCCGCCTGGAGGGCTTTGCAGTCTTGCATCATGGCTTCTATACAAAGCGTGTCGACCGCGCCCGGAAAACGTTCGCTTTCTGTCTTGTGCCCCTTGAGCACAGGCATAGCCATATGGTTCTCGGCAAAATCTACGTAGACTTGCAGCATCTTCATTGTTTCCTCAATCGCCTCCTCTTTGGTGGCATGCGCCGTGTGTCCCTCCTGCCAGAGAAATTCCGTTGTCCGCAGAAACAAACGGGTTCGCATTTCCCAGCGCACGACATTTGCCCATTGATTAATCAAGAGTGGCAGGTCACGGTAACTTTGGACCCATTTTGCATACATCTCTCCGATAATCGTCTCTGACGTAGGCCGCACAATCAAAGGTTCTTCAAGGGGAGAAGCCGGAACAAGCTTACCCTCGGCATCCTGTTCTAGACGGGTATGGGTAACAACTGCACATTCCTTGGCAAAGCCTTCCACATGCTCGGCCTCTTTTTCCAGATAGCTTTTAGGTATAAAAAGCGGGAAGTAGGCATTCACATGCCCGGTCTCCTTGAACATGCGGTCGAGTGCCTTCTGCATATTTTCCCAGAGTGTGTAGCCCCAGGGCTTGATCACCATGCAACCCCTCACCGGGGAATTCTCTGCCAGGTCAGCAGCCTTGATGACCTGCTGATACCATTCCGGATAATCCTCTGCCCGCGTCGGGCTGATCGCATTTGCCTGCTTCTTGGCCATGGCGACAGAGAGGCAAGACTACCCTTTCCTCGCAAGCCTTAACTACTTTGCTGTCTCAGAGAATCGGCGTTCGCGTATCACGGTAATTTTAATCGTTCCAGGATACTGCAGTTCTTCCTCTATCTTCCTTCTCAGTTTCCTCGCGAGACTACGACAGTCATCGTCCAGAAGTTGGTCGGGATTGATAATCACCCGGATTTCGCGCCCGGCCTGCATCGCAAATGCATCCTGTACACCGGTCATTTTCTTGGCCAACTCCTCCAGTTTCTTTACCCTCTGTATATAGGCATCGATACTGTCTGCTCTCGCACCCGGTCGTGTCGCCGAAAGACTGTCCGCAATCATGACAATCGCAGCGTAAGGACTGGTGGCCTCAACCTCCTCGTGATGAGCAGCCACTGCATTAACCACACGGTCGTCTTCACCGCAACGTTTCAACACGTTTGCTCCAGCAGTGGCATGGCTTCCCTCATACTCGGCTCCGAGGGACTTGCCCGCATCGTGCATCAGTCCTGCTCGTTTCGCGATGTCTGTATCAAGTTGTAATTCACTGGCCATCAAAGCGCAGAGGTTTGCTACCTCAATCGAGTGCTCGAGTGAATTCTGGTTGTTGGACAGGCGGTAATGCAACTTGCCCAGAAGGGTAACAATTTCGGGATGTACATGACTAAAGCGTAGCCGGCGAAGTGCTTTCTCACCAAATTCGGTCACGCTACGCTGGACTTCTTCTGTTGCTGCACTAACA
>CAYQCG010000527.1:0-2019 GCA_964415925.1 uncultured Puniceicoccaceae bacterium
TGTTTCCATCCTTGATCGCAACACAAAAGGAAAAGGTGAAGAAATACTAAACAATTGCGAAATCATCCAATATCTAAACATCAAAACAAAAGCTGCAAATCGTGGTTCAAAGTCAAGAGCAGGATTCGCTAACCACTATGCAATATATGTGTTGGTAGAGGATTATTTGAACGGTGGGTTCGATAAACAGAGCGGCTATTCAGATTATGATGGTGCGAAATTCAGTGATTTGTTTCGTAGGCAACGTGAGTTGCCCTTCGGTAGTAAGCTACAGAACCACGCATTGAATCACCGCCTCAATGAAGAATTTAAGAAATACTTTCCAGCATGTGAGCACCTGCCAATCATTCGAGATGCGGAAAGTAATAGGTATTGGATAAACGAAAAACTTATCGTAACTGGCGATGTTAACCTCGCCAAATCAATCAAAGAAATTATCGAGACGTATGTTAAAGCAAGACAAAGTGCGTTTTCTGAATTTATGGCGTACTGTCAAGAGATAATAGATATTCAGGAAGAGTCCCCTGAAAAAGCTATCGGCTTCATCAAGGGGCTTTTTCGGCCAAATGTAGATGCGCGAGTGTTTGAGATTGCCAGCTTTGCAGTCCTAAAACAGCATTACGCGGACCAAAGAATTTATTGGGGATGGTCTCCTGAAGAGCTTATTGAGGAATCACTCGTACTCTATAAAACTGGCAGAACCAATGCCAATGATGGCGGAATTGATTTTGTAATGAAGCCGCTTGGTAGATTTTTCCAAGTTACAGAAACAGTCGATGCGGGAAAGTACTTTTTGGACATTGATAAAGTGCAACGGTATCCAATCACATTTGTTGTAAAGACGAATGAATCAGCAGATGAGATTTTACAAAAAATTGCACAGCAAGCTGAAGCAAAATACCAAATTAAAGCCATTGTGAAAAAGTATATTGAGTCTGTTGAAGAAGTTATCAATATACCAAGGTTGATGGAGATATTTGAACAGGTGCTTTCTGCTGGTAAAGGAGCGAGCGTGATCGAAGAAATCGTTCTGCAAAGCCGAGTAGAATTTAACGTTGAAGCTGAAGAACAAGACGTTTTGGCTTTTGAGAAGGCAGAAAGTGGCGCAACTAAAAAAGTAACCTAACAAGGCGCTGCACTCGGACGGCAATTCCGCTGCGCTCCATTGCCGCCGGTGAGCTTGGTCGTTAGGCGGCGGAGGACAGGATCATTGCCCAGCGAAAGGTCGACGATCTGGAATGCTGTTCTTGGCTTCGTTCTCCTCGGTCTCATCGTCTGGGGTCTCATTTCGCTCGGCCGTTACCTGATCTCTACGTTTGTCGGGCTGAATCCGAACGTCGCAGCTGCTATTGTGGCGGGATTCGCGACTGTAACGGTCTCAGTCCTCACCGTGGTTGTTGGGAAGCGGCTTGAGGCTCTCGCGCTGCTCACCAAGGAGCATCGCGAGAAGAAAATCCCTGTGTACGAGGACTTTATCAAGTTCTGGCTGAAGTACTTGTTTTCCAGAAAGGCTGGCGAAACGCAGCTGTCTGATCAAGAGGTCATTCAGTTTCTCTTAGACTACACGCAGCGAATGATAGTCTGGGGATCGGACGAGGTGATTGCTGCATGGGTAAAATTCCGCTATTCTTCGATGGGTGCGGCACAACGCCCTGATTCCAATACAGTGCTTATCGATCTCGAAAAGCTCATTCTGGCGATGCGCAGAGATTTGGGGCACAAGAATCGGGGTTTCAAGCAAAACGACATTCTCCGTATGTTCGTGAATGACCTTGGTACTACGAATGGCGGAGCCGCCTAACCTCGCGCTGCAGCGGACCCGGCCCGCCGCGGACGGCTTCAGTTGTTCATGTCAGCTTCGCTCGGCGGTCCGGTCCGCTGAGCTTGGTCGTTGGGCGGCGAATGGAGAGGTCCTATGGAGCAGGTAAACGCGCAGGTTCTCAAGGATGGCAAACTGATTCTCAAAGGTATCTCTGCCCACATCCAAGAAGGTGGGCCTCCAGGCGGTATTCGCCGGTG
>CAYQCG010000528.1:0-2013 GCA_964415925.1 uncultured Puniceicoccaceae bacterium
GCTTAGGCATGAAGGTGGCTGACTTGCCGTTACGGTAAGCGACGTTCTTTACGATATATTTGTAAAGACACATCTGGTCGGCCATATCGAGGAGAGGTGAGAATCGCAGGTCGATTTCAGCCTGGCCACCTGTAGCGACTTC
Organism: uncultured Puniceicoccaceae bacterium; assembly: GCA_964415925.1. Lineage (GTDB taxonomy): Bacteria > Verrucomicrobiota > Verrucomicrobiia > Opitutales > Oceanipulchritudinaceae > CAYQCG01. The sequence goes on from CAYQCG010000528.1 coordinate 143, forward strand.
GTGGTGCTGGGCTTCCACATTCAGTCCCAGATCCATCATGATCGCGACCATCTCGTTACGTATATCCATGTTCTTATCGGAAGGTGGAACAGGCAGATAACCTTCTTTATGACGGATTTTGTATCCCTGATTGGGGAATTCTTCCTTATCGGTGTTCCAGATGCCTTCCGAAGAATCGACAAAGTAGTGACATTCGTTGCTCGAGGCGTTGTAGCGAACATCGTCAAAGATAAAGAATTCTGCCTCTGGGCCAAAGAATGCGGTGTCAGCTATCCCGGTAGATTTCAGGTAATCTTCAGCTTTACGGGCGATACCGCGGGGTGAACGCTCATAGGGTTCACGGGTAATCGGATCTTCAACATCGCAGACCAGTGATAAGGTGGTCATTTCGACAAATGGATCGATAATAGCGGTAGCTGGATCCGGCAAAACAAGCATATCGGAAGCTTCGATACCTTTCCAGCCTCGAATAGAGGAACCGTCAAAACCCAGACCTTCCTCGAACAGGTCTTCAGACAATTCACTCACAGGAATAGTGAAGTGCTGCCAGGTTCCGTGAATATCACAGAATTTCAAGTCTACGACCTTGGCGCCTTTTTGTTCGGCAAGGGCGATTACATCAGATGGACTCATAGTATTATGGTATTTGGGTGTTTATGTATTCTGATTGAGAAATGTGTTGGGTTTTTCAGACAATAATTATTGAGAGGTCAATAACTATTCGTCAGAGATCAAGCAACGCAGATGCCAAAGAAGCGTAAATCACCTGTCTTGTATAAATTTATACAGCCACTCTGGAGAAGGCCTTTCTGGCTGTTTCATTGGCTTTCTGTGCACCTCTTGGGTTTAATACTGCTAACAACTGTATGGGGATTGGGGGCAAATCCATGGCATGGGACCACCCTCGCCTGGGCATCGTTGTTTGGCACTCTATATTTGCTGACATTCGGCTTGAGCACGCAGGGCAAGGAGCTTTATGGCAGCAGGTTACTGGATCAACGGATCTACTGGCTGCTTCCTTTTTCCTTCTGGATTGTATTGAGATACCAACTTGAGCCTGCCTCTGCGCATTCAAGCATCCATTTTTTCATATGGTTTCTGATCTTTTCCGTATTTTTTACGGGTTTGCATCTGCTCAAAGGACGTAAAGAACAGAAAACAGTCTTTTTCTGGTGCCTGATTGGTCTTGGTTATAACCTTTATACGGGAATTTCACAAAGCTATTCAGGAGAGATTGTCCTTCCTTTCGGTGTAAATGTGCAGGACAACCTAGAAGGCCTTGCGCTTGGCAATTTTGGTCATCCCCGTGCTCTTGCCGCTTACTTGCTCTTATGGCTATCGCTACTGTTCACATTGGGTTTACAGCCCCGTTTCCCGGTCCATGTTAAGCTTTTCTATTCTGTGCTCGGGCTGCTGGTATTGTATGTTATTGCCTTAACTCAGGATATTGAAGCTTTGGTTATGTCGGCGGTGATTCTGGTTCTCCTTCCATTCCTGAATTATGAGTGGAGCCGTCGATGGAAAGCACTGGGCTTCATAGTCATGTCGATTGCGCTTTCAGTCGTTTTTCTGGCGCTCACTTACCCACTTGAGTCGACTCCTGAAGCAGACACAGTACATGCTGGAGTAATCCGTAATTCCGAAAGTCTTACTTTGACAGGACTGGGATTAGGGGGATTCCAGACTCATCATGTGGATCCGGCCCAGCCACTGGAACTGATTGCAGATGTTACGATCTGGGGAGGTATTTACCGTGTGGTATTAATCAACACTGGAATGATTGGAATTATCCTGTTCGTGACCAGTTTTGCCTTTTTCGCTCTCCTTCTATTCAGGAACTGGTATACGACCCCATATCGTCGCTACTCTGC
>CAYQCG010000529.1:0-2012 GCA_964415925.1 uncultured Puniceicoccaceae bacterium
GACACGCCGCGCCTCCTCCCAGTCGATGTGGTCCTCGACCTGGATCGCCACGCGATATTGCCCCGGCGGGATCGTGATCGCGGCATGTTCCTCGTGCACCAGTTGCACGGCCTCACGAACCTCAAGCTCGGTTACTTCGGTGCCGTCTTTGGCAGTGTAAGCGAAGAACTCGCCCCCAAGTTCACGGGCGATACGGTGGCGATGCCCCGTTGCCTCGCCAAAAGCCAGAACGGCCTCACCGTCCAACCACTTGGCGCGTTCCAGTCCGCTGACCTCGTAGATCAGCACGTCTCCTTGTCGGTAATGTTTCATCGACAAGGATATTAACAGATGCCTGCGACGGGATAGGTCGGAACTCTGAAACTCTAAAACAATACCGGCAATACGGCTACTGGGTCAGGCCATAACGCGGGGTATGACACACTTAGACTGCTTTTAGGCGAGCGGTTCCGCTCCGAAATGAAAGCGTAATCTATTGCTCTATCCAGTTGAGGCACAATTGAGGCAATTGGATGGTATTGGATGGTAAAACGGGTGTTGAATGGTATTCCGTTTTTGAAATCTGTCCTTGCGCAAGGCGTTCTGATTGCGTAAGTTACTCATAGAAAAGCCCTTCCGAAGAAGGGCTTGACAGAAAAGTGGTGGAGGTGGCGGGACGTGGACATGAATTCGTAAATTACCAATATTTAGCAACTTAAGTTTTTATCAGTTTTCCAGTTTAGGCATAATTGAGGCATTTGAGTTGCACTCAGTGGTGTTGAATGGCATCTGTCTTTCAGTCAGGGCGTGCCGGGAGTCCTTTGGGACAATAAAAGGGACCCTGATAATTCTGAGGCTAGCGTCATATTGCCTAAATTCATCCAAAATGGCGACTTTTACGACTAAATCACCTGACTCCTCGGGCAGTTTGAATGCAACACTCCCAACTCTCCAAGAAAACCCTTGGGCAATTAATTCAGAGGTCCATTCATTGAATGGGTTTTCCAATGCTGCGTGAAATACACTAACTTGAGAATATGATGCGAATATGTTAAACTCTTTTTCCATAAGTGGTTATGCCAACCCCGCACTACCGACCCCGAAAGTAAAAAGGCTGGTAAAGGCACCCCCCTGCTATCTTAACCTTCGACGATGGAATTGAATTTCTTATCTGCTCCCACCCCGCAGCTAAAAAGAAACGCCCCGGAAGGTGACGTTTCTTGACAGCAGTCTATCAATTAAATCCTGCGTGACGGTCGAGGAGTTTGTGGAGGGCTTCTGTTCTACCGGGCAGGAGGTTGAGGTTGCCTTTGAGCACTTCGGTAAAACTGTTTTGGAGCGACCAGACATTACGGGGAGCGAAGGTCTGGTGTGTGGGTTTTCTCCATTCATTCAAGACACGCGGGATATGTTGATTGCTGCACACCCCGGCATCAACACTTCGGATAATCAGGTCGTGTGCGGTTTCGTCCCGTATGGCAGTTCGTTTGTATTTTTCGATCCGCAAGTCCTGTTCATCAAATCGCGCCACCAATCGTTTCACAGCTTGATGCGCCAGTTCACCCAGATCACGTAGGATGTGGCGGGTGTGTTTTCGCGCCAGCTTAACCGTGCCTGAAAAGCAGAGGTTATCGCACACTAATACAGAGGTGCCACAGACAATGCCAGCGGGGAAGGATTTGTCATGAGAATTCCTTACACCCACGACCCAGCGGTAATCACTGTCGCTGTTGTTCGCCCCGATTTCCAGCAGCCCAAAGAAGCGGTTGTTCTCACGGTTCAGGGCGTAGGCGGAATTTACGATCGTCAGTCCCCGCTCCAGTAACGCCACCTCCACGGCATTCAAAACGGTAAGGTGGGGAACGGGCTGCCATGATTTAGTGGAAGGAGGGGTTTTGGCCTCCGCTACCTGCATTCGAGTAACAGCCTGAGCGCCACAATGCAGAAGTAAGTTACACCGGTTTTTTTGTGCGGTTGGTGCCCCCGCTTCAAGTATAGTATTTATCATTTCGAGCATTATTTAGATTTTATCT
>CAYQCG010000530.1:0-2012 GCA_964415925.1 uncultured Puniceicoccaceae bacterium
GCCCGTGAATTGCTGTAATTTCCAATAAACTGATTCATATCGTCTAGATAGGACTGTTTCAGCTTTGTTTTAACAGGTTCTTCCACAAACGCATATTCAAGGCTGTTTTGATTGAGTTGTAAAACTTCCTTCCAACTCAAATTGAATCGCGTCACAGCGACAAAATATTCATCAGTCATATTGGAATGCCACATGCCTCGATCGTCTGTATTCAAGCAACAGGGAATACCCTGGCGCAGATATATCGGGAAAGGATGCAAGTCGAGGTCTGGCGTATAACCAAGCAAGTGGTTGCTGATCAGGTTAATTTCGATGAGGAAATGTTGGCCTCGCATCATCTGCATGGTCTCTTGATCTTTTATCAAGTTAATTCCATGACCAATGCGGGTAGCGCCCAGCCGTAAGGACTCAAAGACATTCCGGTCCGCTTTTTCAGCTTCTCCCGCATGAATAGCGATGTTGACACCAGGATAACGACGTAACATTCGATCGTATGTACCTGTAAAGCGTTTGGGATAGCCTCTGTTATCATCCTCTCTGCCTGCCATATTTAAGCCAACCCATAAATCTTTATGATGATGTAAAAACTCAAAGTAGCTCTCGACGCGTTCCAGGGCATCATCAGCGAAACGTAAAACCACCCCCTGAAATCTGACGACAACATTTGTCGCCAAGGCATCTTGTTTGTTCAAGCGTTTACGAAAAAATTGAATCGCTTCCTCTTCAGATAAAACCTCACCCTTGTTATCACGCCATCCCCAAGGCCCGGTTTGTAGTTCCAGATAACGTACACCTTCTGCCCCAAAGCGCTTCATGTTATCCACCAGTAATTCTGAACAGACATCAATGCTACGCAACAGATGGTTCAGTCGAGACCAGATATATTCAAAGAATTCATTTCTCCCTTCTCCTTCACGATCAAGCCACATGGCCTCTTGCCATGCTTCCCGCTCACTAGGGTTTAAGTCGGGAAGTGCCTTGTAGTCCTTCTTCAAGTTTTCCGGGAGTCTGGAATAATCTTTCTCATGGAGAGTTGACCAATAGACCGGATTCCAAGTTACGTCAGGACTTACCTGTCGTGAATTAAGTGCATTCGAAATGCGGGTACGGGTGTAGAAGGTTTGGCCGCCATTACGCTTTTCATCGCTACCTGTTTCGTACCACATTTCAGGAAGCATGCCACCACCCAAGTGATGATGAATATCTCCACCCTTTGGCATTGCATAAAGGAAGTGGTATAAATCTTCCTTGTTATTGGATGCTTTGAGTGACTCAAAAAACTTCTCTATGCTTTCATTCCCCCTAACTTTAGATGTTGTTGTATTTGTCAGAGCAGGTGTTGTAATTGCTGTAGTCGAGGGATTTTCGTTTGCAGAAACTCTTGAGCTTCCGAAAAAACCTCCAAAACCTGCAATAAGTCCACTACGGGTAAGAAAGTTACGACGGCTCAAGTTTTTTACATTCTCAGTATTTATGTACTTTTCCATAGCCTGGAAATCATGGAGTCTTTGCTAAATCATTGAAGGGCATATCAATCTCTAAAGCATTCATAATGCCACTGGATCATTATGGGTATTATCTGACAGATTCGTTGGCATGGAAAATGGTTTGCTCAAACCAGACACATAACACGTTTAACAGCCGACAATCCTCGAAAACTGCTATCTTGCTGGTTAGCAAAGATTAAACCATGAATATAACCTTACTTATTATATTACTACGAGTATACGTATCTATGTTGCTTTTTAGCTCTGTAGCATTACTTGGTAAAAACCATACAGGGATATCCAATTACCCGATTCAGGTTAAGGTCGTAATTGTGGCAATGTTTGAAACCGGTGAAGTTACCGGCGATGTGCCAGGCGAAATGCAGCTCTGGGTTAAACGTGAGAATATGGACACCGTGATCCCATTTCCCCTTTCCGATACTGACCTGCGTATGAATAATGAAGGAGTGTTATGTGTCTTAACTGGAGGAGGTGTCACACACGCAGCAACGACTATCACTGCCC
>CAYQCG010000531.1:0-2012 GCA_964415925.1 uncultured Puniceicoccaceae bacterium
GGCCTCGTAAGTGCCCTGCAGGAAAACGCCACTGTTGGCGCGTTTCTGGCCTTCGAGCTTCGGCAGGTAGGGGAGTCTGAATTCGAGGTGCAGTTCGCAGTCGAGGAATTTCTTGCGCGTCTGCAGGTCGCCTCCTTTTTTGTTGCCGGCCTTTCTGGGCCAGACCTCGACGTAATCATCAATGATTTTCCAGGTTGCCGGCTTGCCCTCGCCATGTTCCCACGCATTGAGCGAGCTGCCATCGAAGAGAACGATCGCGCCTGGCGGCGGTTTCCTGCCAAGAGTCGGTGAAAGGCGCTCGACCTTCTTTAGTTCGAAGTTAAACGTCTTGTTGCCCATCTTGCGCGACCCCGTGAAAGATGCATCGCTGATGACGCCCTTCCAGCCGTCCTTTTCGAAGTTCAGCACCCCGTCCTTTTCGTTAACGAGCATTACGAGCTCCGGCACAGCGCGCTTGTCGAATTCTTCCAGCAGCTGCACCTCGTAGCGCCCGTCGCCGCGACCCATGACCCGCGCGACCAGCCCCGGGTTATCCCTGATGTAGCCCTTGGCTGGCGGGTTAGTCCACTTGCCTGACCAGTCCCCCATGAAGGCAGGAACTAACTGACTAGCCGATACACTCAGTGATGCGCATAGCAACGCGACAACGCACACATTGAAACTGAATAAACGGGATGGCATGTAATTGAGTGATTAGAAATCTAGTCCTTATGTCTGTATAGAAAAGCATAGATACCCGACCGTGCATATGATTCATCACCTTCTTCCACGACAACCGTTTTGCCTTTTGCATAGGTCAAAAGGAAAATACTGGAGCTTGGATATGCACTATATCGGCTGTTGAATACCTTTCGGTATCTTTGCCTGTTACCCGTGCTGGGCTTCGTCCTGTAGGCGGCTTGTAGTGGTAAACCATACTTCTTGTAGCCCTTGAAATCGATCTCGTGGCGCAGGGATTCTCCCGGTGACAGTTTATAGGCGGCATCGTCTATTTGATAAAACATATCAACTGGAGCGGCGTTGAATAAAAAAGCTGTACCGGGCTTGTTGCTGGAAATATCAAATACAATTGGCTGGAATTCAGTTGAATTTTTAGGGTTACGTGTGAGCAGCATGAAGTTTCGCTTGTTCAGGCCAGCCAGCGGAACCTGATAGGCAGGCGTATAAATGATGTTACCTTCTTCATCCGTGCCTTCCAGATATAAAACAAGCACATTTTCCCTGTAACCAAACCATCTGGTCGAGCCACCTGTACTGCTCGGGATTTTGAAAAACTGCTGTGCTTTGTTCAGAAAAAGCGGCGGAAGGTCATCTAAGAATACTATTTTTAGATTTTTACCATTTCCAAAGTTTTCATAGAATAGAATTTCTAGTTTTTCTTCCTCGCTCAGTTCGTCTTCCGAGTCATCTTGTGCTAGGAGGGAAAAAGGAATGAGGATACTGCTGAATAATAAAAGTAGAAGTTTGATTTTTCGCATAAAGATTAGAGTTCTGATTCATCAAGCCATCTGAAAGATACAATACGAAACTCACGCCCCAGGTTGATATCCTGTAATTCCGGAATGGAATCAGGCTTAACGAGCGCCTCATTTGTCACATTGAGGTTTTCTGACGTAATGGGTGAAACGACCCGTTGTACAATTGCCTCGCACCAAGCCTGTGCCTGACGCTCCCCGGTGATCCTGTTATTTGATTCACCATATGCGCGGATCGTAAAGGTGTCGCCACGCACGGTCAGTAAGGGCGCAATTGCCTCAAGAATGTCCGCCTGTGATAGCCAGGTAGGAGTGCCTTCTGAATGTGCTGCAACATCAAAGACATCTGCGGAGCCATTCCCCAAAGGTTTTCCCATCATGGCCTCTGCGATCTCGAGATCTAGACTGCTCGGATAGACGTCGGATTCCCAGGCATAATGATCATTTTCAGCCTCATTTTCAGCGTCGTTCAGCCATGGCCCATTGAAGTAGGGCGTATCGAAGTCAGCATTGTTCCGGAATGGAAGCTCCAGACCT
>CAYQCG010000532.1:0-2006 GCA_964415925.1 uncultured Puniceicoccaceae bacterium
TGCTGATGGCGTCGCTGTTCCAGTTCCTGGAGGACGCGAACGCCGACGCGGTCAGCTTCAGCCTGGCGATAGCAGGAGCGGTTGCTTCGGTATATTTCCTGACGCGCTGGCCTGATGTCCCCAATCCACAGCAGATCAGCTTACGGCAGACGCTGAAGCGTGCTCCGCAAATGGTCAGCGAACCCGGGCCTTACCGGTCGTATCTTTTCCTGATCCTGATATGGTGGATCTTCACTTCAGGAATGCAAACTTTCATTACCTATTACCTGAAAAGCACCGAGGAGATGACCTCCGGCAGAATACTTGCCTATACCGCATTGCAATATATTGGCGCGATCGTCATGTCTTTTATCATCCGCAGTTTTATCGACCGGGGGGTTAAGCGGTTCTTTTTACTCTCGGTTATCTTTTACCTGGCTTTCTCCTTGTACTGGTATCTTCTCATCCAGGGGAATGAGGCTTTGCAGGCATATCTGCCGCTGGCATTTGCCGGATTTGGTCTTCAACACGCAATCTTTTTTGCAGCGCATTTCAAGTATCTGCCGCAACTTTGTGAAGAGGACGAGCAACCACTGGCACTGTCCGTATTCAGCTCTGCAGCCGGACTGGTAGCTGCAATTTCCCCAATCCTCTGGGGATATTATCTTAAGGATACGACAGGTCGCCTGGATATTGAGCACTTCGGGCACTATTTCCTTGTGGCGATGGGGCTCTTAATCGTGTTGCTACTGGGTTTCAGTCGTCTGCGAGAATACCACCCGGAGCGTCCACCGGTAGTCGTCACCGGATTTCCACTTCGCTTCACGCGTATTCTTTCGAACTCAATTAACCTGATTCCCAGGGATGCCATCCGGACGATCAAGGAGCGGACACGTGCACCTTTCACAAAAAACCGGGACTAGATCTAGATCATTTCCGCAATTTTTGCGGGATCTTTGCTGGGCTCAAGGCATTGTGTTCCCACACAAAGCTGAAAACCCTCAGGCTGTCGCGGATCGTCCGTGTGCAGGATGAAGACCTGACGCCAGGGTCTCTCCACCAAAGCATCACGGAGAGGCTGGATACTGTCCACACCCCTGACCTTGACAACTGCAATTCCGGTGAGGTCCTGCACCAATCCACTCAGGGCATGACCTGCTGCGCTGGGAACCCTTCCGGTTATACCCGGATAGGCCGGAAGCAGCTGTGCCAGCTCGGACCGGTAGCGTTCATCACCGGTGACGGCATGCAACTGGGAGAGGCAGTGCAGGATGGTGGAATTCCCTGCGGGGGTGGCATTGTCGAACCAGTCTTTTTTCCGGCTGATTACATTAGGGTGATCGTCTGCGGTGGTGAAAAAGCCCGGTCCATCCGGATCGTCAAAGTGCTGGAGGACGCGATCGACCAGCTTTTGTGCGCGCTGTATCCATTTACCGGATGCGCCGGGTGAGAGCCAGTCGATTTTACCAGCTAACGCCAGGTATCCCTGGGCAAGATTGGCATAATCATCCAGTGTCCCGGGATAACGGGCCCCTGCTTCGTAATGAACGGCTTTGAGTTTTGCTTTTTCGTCAGTGAGGTTCTGCCAGAGCCAGTCTGCGACTGTCTGGGCGGTTTCCAGCCAGTCTATCCGATTGAAGGTGAAGGCTGCTTCAACGATTCCCCGCAAAAGGAGGCCGTTCCATGAGACCAGTTGCTTTGTGTCGGTGGTCGGGGGGACCCGTTGTTCGCGTACCCTCAGGAGCTGCTCCCGGAAGGACTGGAACTTCTCGCGGTCCTCGAAACTTGAAACGCCCAGAGCGGGGTTGGAGGTGCCGTTCTCGAAGGTGCCCTTGTCAGTAATGACATAGGCACTACAAAAAGCCTCGCCAATCTCGTCACCCAGGACCTCCTTGATTTTTTCTGGAGTCCAGACGTAGTATTTGCCTTCCTCGCCCTCGCTGTCGGCGTCGATGCTGGCGTAGTAAGCCTGCCCTTAGGCTCTCATATCGCGCTCGAGCCATCCGATGGTCTCCACAACAACCCCC
>CAYQCG010000533.1:0-1990 GCA_964415925.1 uncultured Puniceicoccaceae bacterium
AACTCCGGATGGTGATATTCTCGCGCTCGATGCGAAGGTTGGTTTCGACAGCAACGCATTTTTTCAGGCATCCGGAAATTCTCGAATTGCGGGATCTTAACGAGGAAGATCCCAAGGAGATCGAAGCAGGTAAACATGACCTGTCCTACATCGCCCTGGACGGTAACATTGCATGCCTGGTCAATGGTGCAGGACTGGCCATGGCAACAATGGATATCATCAAGCACTATGGAGGTGAACCGGCAAACTTCCTCGATGTTGGAGGAGGTGCCAACACTGAACAGGTCACCAACGCATTCCGCATTATCCTCCAGGACAAGAACGTAAAAGGCATTCTCGTTAATATTTTCGGTGGTATCATGAGTTGCAAAACAATCGCAGATGGTATCGTGGCGGCCGCCCAAAATGTTGATATTAGCGTTCCACTTGTCGTTCGCCTGGAAGGCAACCAGGTCGCAGAAGGAAAAGAAATCCTCGAGAATAGTGGGCTTGCCCTGACATCGGCAGATTCTCTCGCCGATGGCGCCCGGAAAATTGTCGCCGAAGTCTCTGCTGCTTGACATGGCCGGTAATTCGAAAAATCCAAATTTGAAAACAGGAAATATCTAACATGAGTGTTCTCGTAAATAAAGATACCCGCGTGGTAGGCCAGGGAATCACCGGTAGAGCCGGTAGCCTCCATGCCACCAACAATATCGCATATGGCACCAATTATGTCGCTGCTGTTACGCCCGGCAAGGGTGGCCAGGTATTCGAGACAGACGGCAAATCCATTCCCGTACTCAATACAGTGCACGAAGCCGTTCAAAGAGAAGGTGCGAACGTCTCGGTTATTTTTGTCCCTCCGCCTTTTGCTGCAGATGGAATACTTGAAGCGATTGATGCCGGGATTGAACTGGTTGTTTGCATCACTGAGGGCATTCCAGTGAGGGACATGGTTCGCGTTAAACAGGCGTTACTTCGAAGCAAGACCAGGCTTATCGGTCCCAACTGTCCGGGAATCATGACACCCGGAGAGTGTAATATTGGTATAATGCCGGGATATATCGCACAACCCGGCAAAGTCGGTGTCGTCAGCCGCTCAGGAACCTTGACCTATGAAGCTATGTACCAGCTGACTCTTCTGGGTCATGGGCAGAGCACCTGTATCGGAATCGGTGGCGACCCGGTGAACGGAACCAGCCACACGGATGCGTTAAAGCTTTTCAATGAGGACCCCGATACCGAAGCAATTATCATGATCGGTGAAATCGGCGGTACCGCGGAAGAAGAAGCTGCCGCCTATGCAAAGGCGCATGTCAAAAAGCCAATCGCTGCCTTCATTGCGGGCATGACCGCACCTCCCGGTCGCCGTATGGGGCATGCCGGAGCGATCGTCAGCGGCGGCAGCGGTACTGCCGATGCAAAAGTTAAAGCACTCAAGGAGGCTGGTATCGCTGTGGCGCAAACACCTTCAGAAATTGGACAGACCTTGATCGACGCTTATCAACCGGCCTGAGCTCTTATGCCACTGCTCTCATCCAGAATTGGCAGCATCCTGACTGTCTTCTGGTTGCTTGCCACACTCTCCGCACGTGAATCCTGGCAAATCCTGGATGTCGGCGCGGAATTTCGTACCCGTTACGAATACCGAACTAACTCGGATAGGAATGACATAGATAATAATTTCCGCGCCGTCGGGGTTCAAAACAATAACGATTTCGCCTTCGTCCGCACTTCTGCATGGCTGCATTTTATCCCGGATGAGGAATTACAGTTTTTCCTCATGGGGAGAGACAGCCGTGTATTTGGTGACGAACCCACAAAAATCGACCGCCAGGATCAGATTGATTTCTACCAGGGATACATCCAGCTGGGAGGTGGTGATCTCCTGGGCTGGCGCTTCCGAGTTGGACGGCAGGAACTCAGCTACGGCTCTCGTATGCTCGTTGGAGTTCCCAACTTGTATAATGGCCGTAGCTTTGATGCGGTACGAGGTCAATACGAGGTG
>CAYQCG010000534.1:0-1990 GCA_964415925.1 uncultured Puniceicoccaceae bacterium
CCACGATGGCGAATCACATACCGACTGCAGCCCATAGATTTCCGGAACGCGCTGTTTGGGGACTACTCAGTCTGCGAAGACCGACGATAAACATCACGACTCCAGTCAGATAACCCAATTGTACGATCGTTTGCATAAATTCTTTAGTGGTTGGTGTTCGATGATGGGATTTATTTTTTCTTAAACATTTCGAGCATTCGATTTGTAACCGCATGCCCTCCAACGACATTTACTGTTCCCAGGATGATACCCAGAAACCCAAGTGCAAGTGCCAGATAATCATCTGTTTCGGCCTGCCTGATGAGCAGGATCGCACCGATAATGACCACCCCACTAATGGCGTTCGCTCCCGACATCAATGGAGTGTGCAAAACCGTCGGAACATTGGATATCAGTTCAAAGCCAAGGAAGATGGCCAGAACCAATACATAGATCATCGTGAGATTTTCGGAGATAAATGAAATGAGTACTTCCATGAAATTTCTTCTTTCTAGATATCGGGATTATTCCGCATTTGTAGTTGCCGGTTCGGGTTTCTTCCCAAGGAAGGTTCCTTTTACAATTTCACTTTCGAAATCCGGAGTTTTTGATCCGTCTTCAAAAACATATTTGATGAAGTTGAAGTAGTTATTTGCTAGGAGTATGCTCGCATCTCGCGCCATTTTCCCGGGAAGATTGGAGTCGCCAACAATCGTCACTCCGCTTTTGACTACCACTTCATCATTCTGGGTCAATTCACAGTTCCCACCCGTTCCTGCAGCAAGATCCACAATTACGCTTCCGGGGTTCATTGCCTCCACCGTAGCCGTTTCAATCAAAATGGGTGCTGTACGCCCGGGGATATTTGCAGTGGTGATGATCACGTCAGCCTTGGAGGCCCTTTCATGGATCAATTCTTTTTGCCTTCTGCGATAATCCACGGTTAGTTCTACCGCGTATCCGCCAGCCCCTTTGTCTTCAGTGGCTCCCTCTACCTCGATAAATTTGGCTCGAAGTCTTTGAACTTCTTCTATTACGGCAGCACGAACGTCAAACGCTTCAACCGTTGCTCCCAGCCTTCTGGCAGTTGCAATGGCCTGAAGCCCCGCAACCCCCGCCCCCAAAACCAACACTCTGGATGGTGGGATCGTTCCTGCCGCTGTCATCAGCATCGGAAAATAACCGGGTAAATGATTGGCCGCCATTAGCACTGCCTTATACCCTGCCAGTGAGGCCATTGAAGATAGGACGTCCATTGACTGCGCAATGGTAATCCGTGGAATTGCGTCCATGCTGAAAGCTTTTACGTTTTCAGCAGCTAGCACGTCCCCAATAGAAGGATTGGCCCGCGGACTAAAAATACTTACCATGTAAGCATTTCCTTTCACTTTAGATCTTTCATCCTTGGCAATGGGATGGATACTCAAAACCAGATCTGATCCAGTCAGGATTTCTTCCCGGGTCTTGATTTGTACACCCTCGCTTTGATATGATTGATCGCTGAAACTTGCCCCTTCTCCAGCTCCGCTTTCGATCCAGATTTCGTAGCCTGAGGCAATCATTTTTTTGGCTACCGGAGGCACCATGACCACTCTTGCTTCCTGGTTTTCCTTAAGGATACCTGCTATCATGTGGTTATATTTTATTCAAACAACGAAAAATATAGTATGGGATTTCTATTTATCCTAAAACTTGGACATTTATTTTTCAACAAGAATAGATATAGTCAAAAGAGGGCAGTACGTTATGTACTACCCTCTTTCACCTGTCTTCAACACAGATCTGCTATCCTAATTCATCACAAATACCGCTGCCTTATATCTGCTTCCAGAATCCGTCTGAATGACAATAAAATACCACCCTGGACTCCAGTCTCCGACATACCAACCCATTTCATTTTTTGAGGTGTCCAGGTTGATCTGATGAGTGAGTTTTCCCTGTACATTCCAGACTTTCATGTTGCGAATTCCCATTTCCGCAGGTATTCTTAATCGGACCCATTCTGAGGCAG
>CAYQCG010000535.1:0-1986 GCA_964415925.1 uncultured Puniceicoccaceae bacterium
CGTACTGAGGCCTGATGGATAGCTGGGGCTACAAGTTATTATCAGCCCGGACTCGACTTACGAGCAAGGCCGCAAAAAAGTCGACTGGATACAGAAGAATATATTTCCCGGCGGACACCTGCCGTCAATCGGTGCCATCAACGAAGTTGCCAACCGAACGACGGACCTGACCCTGCAGCATCTGGAAAACTTTGGTATACACTATTCAAGAACTCTCCAGCAATGGTATCATAGTTTTAATAACAAACTGGACGAAGTGCGCAGCCTCGGCTTTGACACTCACTTTATACGCAAATGGAACTACTATCTGAATTACTGTGACGCGGCCTTTTCCATGCGAAATATCAATGTTTGCCAAATGGCTTACACACGCCCGAACAATACGAGCTACTTTGCACCGGGTGAGCGATGCGATCATTGAGTGCGTTTCAGGCGGTAATGAGATACGGACCATTCATTTCCACCGTTGAAATTAAACAGTTCCGCACAGGCTAAATAAAAAAGACGCCACCGGTTAAACCATAACCGGGCGCTTATTTCACCATAGTCCTCACGAAACAGCTTCATGATCTCTGCCCGTTTGGCATCGTGCCTTTTCAGCCAGGTTTCCAGAGTTCTCGCGTAATGGTTACCCGGCACATGCCAATCTTCCTCAACTGTAAGGTGGTTCCTGAATTGATGAATCAGATCGTGTGAGGGCATCATCCCGCCAGTGAAAAAATAACGCGCCATCCAGTCTCCACCGCCCTCTTCAACTTCGTAGGGATACGCAAATTTTGCATGGCTGAAAATATGAACAAACAACTTACCCTCCTTATTCAACCATGTGCTGATCCTGCGAAGGAGTTCCGCCCAATTTTTCATATGCTCGAACATCTCAACCGAAACAACCCGATCAAAACTCTCACCCGGTTCGAAAGTATTCATGTCAGCAGTGCGATGCTCAATATTGTTGAGGCCAAGTTCCGCTGCACGAACCCGAATAAAGTCACCCTGGCCGTTCGAATTTGAAACAGCCAGAAAGCGGCATTGCGGGTAGTGCCTCGCTGCCCAGAGGCTGAAGCTCCCCCAACCGCAACCAAGGTCAAGGATTCGCTGTCCGTCCTCAATCTGAGCCCTTTCGGCGGTTAACTTCAGCATGGCTTCCTCGGAAGCATCCAAATTCTCGATACCCTCCGGCCAATAAGTGCTGCTGTACTTCAGATATGGCCCTAAGACCATATGGAAATACTCAGACGGCACCTCGTAGTGTTGTTCATTGGCCTCATCCGTAGCAATGGCTATGGGTTGGGTGTGAAGCCTTTCTGCAAATACTTCCAAGCTGCGATTCTTGTCTGACTCCTGGCGCAGTTTCCTGCCAAGTCTTTTTCGAATGCCGTAACGGATGAGGAAGTCGGGAATCAAGCCTTTTTCAGCGAGTTTCAGGGAAATGCTCATGATTTGGAATCAAGGTTACGTGGAAACCAGGGGAAAAAAGCAGACGTTTCACGTTGATACATTCGATAATCATCTCCCCTGCTTTTGATCGACTGCCTTTCTGCGGGTGGTATCCCTGTAATACGGGTTATAAACACATACATTAATACCGGACTGATCCAGCACCAGAGCCAAAGCAGCCCATCGCCTGCTGTCAGGAACTGGATGCCAATGACTGGATAGGCCATCCAGTGCAACCATTCAAAAAAGTAATTCGGATGCCTTGAATAACGCCATAAACCTTTGCGGCACGTCTTGCCCTTATGCACAGGGTTATCCCGCCAGGCAGATAGTTGGCGGTCTGATATCCATTCGCCCAGGATGCTGCTTGTAATAATCAGCATCCCTAGTATATCCCAAATGTTAATGGGTGACACGGCTTTTTGCATCAGGATAAGAAAAGGAATAGACAACAAAACAGCAGCGACTGCCTGCATCTGAAAGAAGAGGAAGAACAGTGGTTGGGCACGCTCGGCCCATTTTTCACGAATCGCTGCATAGCGCCGGTCT
>CAYQCG010000536.1:0-1981 GCA_964415925.1 uncultured Puniceicoccaceae bacterium
GTCGATTTTGCCTTACAAAGTTCCTTGGTTATATGTAGCCCCGGTCTATATTTGGATACTTTATTTCGCAGCCTCTGTTTCCGTTTATGTCCAGACTTTCAAGTCAGCTAAATGGTCGTATGCGGCTTTAACAATACTCCTGATAGGGCTGTATTTCTTGAGGCAGGAATCGCTTTGGTTGAACGGTCGTCTGGCTGCACACGACAGAAATCCATATGCGTATGTACATACTTCCAGTGATGTCCTCAACCTTTTGAAAGACATTCATCAATACGCGGCCACAAACGAGGGCCAGCCGGTTATAAAAGTAATCGCGGAAGAATACTGGCCGTTGCCCTGGTACTTACGGAAATACGATAATGTTGGCTACTGGTATAAATGGCCTGAAAATCTTGGTGATTTTGATATCTTGATAACCGGTATGGGGGCCGTAACCACAGCAAGGGAAGTTGTTAATGAAGGAGATTACCAGATCACCTTTCGCGGTCTCAGGCCGGGTTTACTGGTATTGCTTTGGAAGCCGAAGGTGCAGACTTCCGAAGAGTGATCCGGCAGAACAGTTATGCTTTATCTGCCTGACGTCCTTTGAAGGTCAGCTCTGACACAGCTGATTTGTCAATGTGCCCGGAACCAATCTCCTTAAGCAGCGAATATTGATGTAACGTGGCTTCTGATAGAGGTAGTTTCAATCCCTGTTCTTTTGCCAGATCTACAGCTATACCGCTATCCTTGGCAGCATGAGCTACCGAAAAATAAGTTTCGTGGTCGCGGTTTGCCATATCCTCTCCATCAGTTTGCAGCACACGTGAATTCGCTCCCGTCTGAGAAAAAACATCCATCACTGTACCAAGGTCAAGGCCCAGTGCATCTGCCAGGCCAAGGCCTTCAGCGAGTCCCGCTGTGTTGATATTCATGACCATATTTACCAGAGCTTTCAATTGCGCAGCACTGCCTGCAGGGCCAATATAGCGCATGGCTTTAGTCATATCTTTCAGAATAGGTTCGGCACGTTCGAAGACATCACGATTGCCAGCCAGCATCATATACAATGTGCCATCCCTCGCTTGTGGTATGCTGGATGCCATGGGAGCTTCAAGAATAGCCACATGCTGTGCTTCGCCTCTTTCAGCCAGTTCAATATGGACTGATGGTGATAGGGTCGCGCAGTTGATGATCAACTTGCCTGCAGCATGATGAAACAAGCTGTCTTCAGGATTATCGAAGATAGCGGCCATGGCGGCATCATCACTGACCACTGTAAAAACCACGTCAGAATGTGCCGAGACTTCGGATACTTTTACTGCTGGACAGGCACCCAGTTCTTGGGCGACAGCCTTGGTTGTTTCAGGCACTGCATCGTAGACAACACTGATCG
Source organism: uncultured Puniceicoccaceae bacterium (assembly GCA_964415925.1). Classification (GTDB taxonomy): domain Bacteria; phylum Verrucomicrobiota; class Verrucomicrobiia; order Opitutales; family Oceanipulchritudinaceae; genus CAYQCG01. The sequence goes on from CAYQCG010000536.1 coordinate 1,376, forward strand.
TATAACCTCGATCCTTTAAGCGGCGGGCCATGTTTGAGCCCATGCGTCCTACCCCCACAAATCCTATTTTAGGTTTCATGACGCGGAGAAAAACGCTTCTTCTGAATGATCGCAAGAGTTAAGCTAGAAGGAAGCTTGCACAGAGATGACTAAAAATAATAGGTAACGTAGTGTTATGGCTTCGAGTGTCATCACATTCTATAAATTTATCGAATTGGATAAACCGGAAGGCTGGGCTGAACAATTACGTTCAGTTTGCGAAGAATATAAGTTGCTGGGTCGGATATTGGTGGGTGTAGAAGGTTTAAACGGTGGTGTCTCAGGCCATCAAGAAGCTATCGAGCAATTCAAATATTGGCTAGGCAGACAGGAGCCATTTACCGGGATTACTTTCCGCGAGCTACCGTGTATGAGAAATGCATATCATAAACTAGTAGTCCGTGTCAGGGATGAGATCGTAGCAATGGGACGCAGGGTAGATCATTCTGAAACAGCGCCTTATATATCACCACAAGAACTGGATCGACTATATGGAAGTGGGGAGGACATTGTCATCGTTGATACCCGTAACGACTATGAATATGAAGTGGGTCATTTTGAGAAAGC
>CAYQCG010000537.1:0-1980 GCA_964415925.1 uncultured Puniceicoccaceae bacterium
CTCAAACTATGCGTACGGTTCACAAGCCTTTACTCTTTCTCATTAGCGCATCATTCGCTCAGATGCTGGATGCACAATTTACTCAGGATGATTTCATCCTTTCCGCGCCCATTAATCTGGGTGATGCTACCTCCTTCCTTGTTGCCGGTTGGGACTTCAGCCAGTTCTCCACCCAGGGCAATACGCAACAGGCTGGCGTCACAGGCAATCCCTTTCAAACCACCGATGAGATTGCCTTCATTAATAGCGATTTGGATTGGATGTACAATGGAGTTGTGAATCTTAACTTAGCCCAGAACTTTCGTTCTGCAGGTAATATCAACTTTTCCCAATATGATGATGCCACTGAAGTGCTCGCTACTGCTGGAACTGATACCATAAATACCGTCATACCTACCCGGGCTGCATCCAATACTGAATCGGATCTAAGACAACTTCCCATCCTTTTTGAGACCCTGACGAATGCCAGCGGCCTCGGCTTCAATGAACCGGATCCAGGAAAATCTATTACGATATCATTCAATGCCCGGGATATCGTTGACCTGACACTTACAGTTGCTGCAGCAGGATTAAATATTAGCCAGACATCCGGGAGCTTGGCTTTGTTTTCTGACTCAGGTCTCACTGAAAGTATAGGCTCCGTAAATGTGAACTCATCGGAATTTCAAGTATTCACGGTGGATATTTCTGCTTTGGATGGTCTTCAGGACACTGATCCGGATATCACGGAAACCACCATATATGCCAGACCCACCGGCTCCATTCGCATCGATAATCTACAAATATCTGGAAACCACCGCATCGGAAACCAGAATCTGGTCAGTAGTTTCTGGGCACGGATGGGCGCGCAGAATAATACAACTTTGGCTTCCGGCGCCGCTGAAACAATTATCAATACAGGCTTAAAGACGAACAGTATAGGCATGGGCTATGTTTATGATTACTTCTGGCCCTGGATCTTTACCGTTTCCATTAGTAATACACTAGGTGTCAACGGTGAATGGATCTTCGTTTCAAGAGCTCCTTTCCAAGACAGCCAGAACCTTTTTTCCGACACCGGCACTGCGATTCCTTCGACTGCCGGCTTTTGGGGTTATCGTCTCAACTGGATGGGCAGCGATCAACCAACTGGTGGCGGTCAATGGGATTTCTTCTTTGTCGATGACGGTTCATTCTATAATATGCTCACGGACGAGTCTATCCCGTTCAACACTGAGATCACCTTTTAATTAAAAAACCCCCAGACCTTATACTGCGGGTTTTATTGTTGCTAGTTACTACTTTCAGTACTTTAGCTTTCAGAAAAACGTGCTGCAATGGCTTTCTTTGATGCTCTGTCATCCTCCACGTGAGTGTATATCTCTTGTAGCAGATTTTCGATCTGCGGCTTTCCCTTTGCTTCAGCCAGAACCTTGCCTTGTAAATCAGTTAAAACAAGGGTCGCCTTACCTCCTGGATTATGTTCCAGTAAATCTATATAGTAAGAAGATACTTGCGGACTCATCACTGGCCAATGTATTTCAAGGGTCAATAAAGCCTTCATAATCTCTTGTGGCGTACCTCTGGTCAGACTCACATGCACGGGAAGTATTAATTTATCGTTTTTGATGTTCTCATGATAGAAATCTTCGAATAAATCGAATACTTCGAGATGTTTTGCATTGTCTTCTTTAAGGTAGAGGAAAAGGAAATAATCGGTCTCTCCAAAGTCAGTCCACCGAATTCGATCCGTCTGTATCGGATCTCTGGTCAGAATTTGAAATAAACCATCGATTGCAACCTGACCAACCAGGTTGGGGACCCTGATCCCCATCGGAACCTCTCCTCTGGATATTTTGAATGCCCTTTCGAGTATGTCGGTCTCTTAAGGTTTCAGATAGTACCTGCCATGTCTGCATGTGTCTATCAAAACATTTGAATCATCAATTCTTTGTAAAAATTTCGTTTTTAGGTCAAACTCTGGATGTACAAACTGTAACT
>CAYQCG010000538.1:0-1980 GCA_964415925.1 uncultured Puniceicoccaceae bacterium
CGGCACTCGGTAAATCAATTTTATTGATCACAGGGATGACGGTCAGCTTCTGGTTAATCGCCAGCAAGGCGTTGGCTACCGTCTGTGCCTCAATCCCCTGGGCTGCGTCAACGAGTAGTAAAGCTCCTTCGCATGCAGCCATACTTCGTGAAACCTCATAAGAGAAGTCAACATGCCCCGGAGTATCAATCAGGTTGAAGGTATAGATTTCTTTCTCGCTGGCCGGATACTTCAGAGTTACAGGATGGCTTTTGATGGTGATACCGCGCTCACGCTCCAGATCCATCGAGTCAAGCAACTGCTCCTTCATCTGGCGTTGCTCGACTGTCTTGGTTGCTTCCAGCAGCCGGTCCGACAACGTCGTCTTGCCATGGTCAATGTGCGCAATGATACAGAAATTCCGTATGTAGGAAAGGTTTGACATAGGTTAGCTCAGGCTGTCGGCAAATCACCGTGCTCAGACAACGAGGTAACATTCCAACTGCGGTCGATCCGTTTGGCAATACCTGCAAGTATCCCGCCATGCCCACATTCATAGAAATTCGTAATACCTTCATTCGCCGCATTGCGCATGCAGTCTTCCCAGCGTACCGTCGATATCACCTGCTTCACAAGGGCCTCCCGGATTTCTTCAGGATTGGAGACCACAATTCCAGTCACGTTGCTGTATACCTTACAACTTGGTGTAGCGAGAGTCACCCCTTGCAGAAATTGCTCAAATCGTGTCCGCGCCGGTTCCATTAATCGGCTGTGGTAAGCTCCTGCCACCTTCAGCTGTATCACCATGCGGAAGTTTCCGCTTCTGTTGGCGTCGTCCACAAGAGCCTTCACTTTCATGGTTTCTCCGGAAACAACGATTTGGCCCGGGTTATTCAGGTTCGCTAGATCCACATCATGTTTCCGACATAGTGCTTCGACTTGCTCCAGGCTACCACCGATAACTGAGGCCATCGTTCCGTCGGTCGCTTCACAGGCTTCCTGCATCAGTCTTCCTCGTTCGGCCACTACCTTGAGACCGGTTTCAAAATCGAAGGCTCCGGCACAAGTCAATGCAGTCACTTCACCTAGGCTCAGACCCATCATTGCAGACGGAGGCTCATCATGGATGACGTTCCGTTCTTCCAGTAACTTATAAATTACATATCCCTGTAAAAACAATGCGGGCTGGCAGGCTCGTGTTTGAGTCAAATCCTCCTCAGGACCTTCGAAGGAAAGTACGCTGATTTTCCAACCGAGAATCTCGTCTGCCCGTTCATAAATTTCTTTGGCAATGGACTCATTTACATAGAGACTATGACCCATTCCAACGCGCTGAGCACCTTGCCCTGAAAATAACAAACCTTTCGCCATGTTTGGGCGATTAAGCGTTCACCGCAGAAAAGCGCAACAGGGAATTACATGTAGATTTGATTATCCAACCAGTCCTCCCGTGCTGAGGAAGATCCCCTTCAGGTTCATTTCCAGTGCTTTCGGATTTGAGGAGAAGGCCAACCCATCCTGCTTCGTGATTTTGCCCGTTTTAATCAGATTATAAAGATCCAGATTGAAAGACTTCGAACCAATATCTTTTCCGGCATCAATCACAGATGGAATTTTTTCAAATGAGGCTTCTTCAATCACCTTCCTGCCCAGTGAATCGACAACGAAAATTTCAACCACCGGCATCCGTCCACCTTCCAAAGCAGGTACGAGTCTTTGTGAAATCGTGGCACGTAATGCACCTGCTATCTGACGGCGCATCCCATGTTGTTCATCCGGCGGATAAAATTCAAATAAACGTTGAACCGCCTGCTGCGCATTCGAAGAGTGAAGTGTTCCCAGGACGTAGTGACCGGTTTCCGCAGCAGAAATGGCAGTATTGAAGGTCTCCTTGTCCCGCATTTCTCCAATTAGGATAATATCCGGGTCTTGTCGCAGAACAGCTTTCATTCCCAGACTAAAATTCGGCGTATCTATACCGACTTCCCTTTGGTTGAAGAC